>CAMJHI010000020.1 GCA_946405475.1 uncultured Clostridia bacterium | reverse complement strand
CTATCCGCTCAAAACAAAACTTCCATGCCGTCATACGCCGTGCCGTATTCGTAAGGGTGCGGCGCGCTCATCTGGCGCGACAGCGCCTGCGCCCAGCGGTTGTCATTGACGTGCGTGTGCAGGATGCGCTTTGCTTTCGTTTTGTCAAAAAACGGAATACAGTCGTCCGGCGAAAAATGCGCCGTTTCACAAATCAGCAGCTCCAGCTCGGTTTCAAACGCGACGGGCGGAAAATCGACCGACGGGCGGCACAGATCGCCCGTGTACAAAAATTTTTTGCCCTGTGCCTCAAACAGCAGCGCATAGGAATTTTCGCAATGCTTCGTGCCGATCGCCGTCACCCGCAGCGTTTCGTCTTCATACACGACGCCCTCGCGGTAGGAACCGATGCGCAAGTCATCACGCAGCGGCTCGCCGTTGGTCGTGATCATGATCCACTGGCGCAGCGGCGGGATCAGGCGGCTGTCGGGCAGCAGGATCAACGGATCGGCCGACTTGAAATACCAGTTGACCAGATCCACAAACGAGATCAGCCCGTCCGTGTGGTCGCCGTGCGGGTGGGAGCAGATGACCAGCCGCACGTCCTCGACCGCGATCCCGCGTTTGCGCAGATCCTCCACGGTCTGCGTGCCCATTTCGATCAGATAACAGCTGCCGCCGACCTCCAGCAGCAGGGAGGAACAGCGTCGGTTCGCTTCCGGCACGCCGTGCGACGTGCCGATAAAAGTCAGTTTCATTTTTTCACCCTTTTCACAACAAATCGTCGGCGTCGGCTCCGTCAACCGAGGAACGCGCCGTCGTCGGCCAAAACCCTGCGCAGGCGGTCAACGTCCACGTTCCGCACGCCGCACCCGTCTTCGAGCGCCAGGGCGGCGGCGGTGCCCGCGGCCTGACCGAGCGTGGTCACCGTGGGCATGATGCGGCAGGACGCCTGCGCCTCGTGGGTCACCGAGATGCACCGCCCGGCGGTCAGCAGATTTTCCGCGCCTTTGGGGATCAGGCACCGGTAGGGGATCGTATAATATTTACCCTTCGGGAAAAAGTGATGGCTCGTGCCGCTGCCCTCGGGGTTGTGGATGTCGATGTCGTAGTTGCACGCGGCAATGCCGTCGGCAAAATGCGTGAACGCCAGCAGATCCTCCTGCGTCAGCACGTATTCGCCGTCGATCATGCGGCTTTCGCGTTTGCCGATCTCCATGGCGGTCGAAAGCAGCACGGCCTGCTCGCACCCCGGCACGTGCCGCCGCAAAAACAGCAGCATTTCCGCCACCTGTTCGCGCGCCTCGATCTCGGCGGCGGTCACCTCGTCGGCGCTGACGGGGTTAAGCTTCACAACGCGGGTCGTGTTGAAGTGAAGGATCGATTCGCGCAGCGTGCTGAACAGCAGCACGTTTTCGCGCGGGTTTTTGATTTGGCCCGCTTCACGCAAGGCCTTATACTTTTCCTGCATCAGCGGAAAATTTTTGCGGAACGTCTCGCGGTCGACCCCGCCGACGCGAAAGCACAGCGTCATGGGCTGGCAGAGCTCGTCCCCGGGTCGGCCCAGCCGCGTCGGAAAACCGGCCGCCGCCGTCAGCACCGCGTCGCCCGTGCAGTCAATGTAGTATTCGGCGCGCGCTTCGGTCAACCCGTCGATGTTGGCGAGCGTGACCGACTTCAGCCGGTTTTGTTCCCGTTCGGCCGCCACAACCTGCGTGTGAAACAGCAGCCGCACGCCGGCCTCCACCGCCATGCGGTTGAGCAGGATCTTCAGGTATTCCTCGCTGAAGGTTTTGGCGGGCACGCCGAGCGCCGAGGAATCCTCGCCGTCAAGCTCGCGCGTCAGCTCGTTGAGCCGCTCGACGATCTCGGCGAAAATTCCGGCGCTGAGAAACACGGTGCTGCCCGCGTCGTCTTCGGTGGTGTAGGGCATAAAGGGGTTGACCAGACAGGTGCAGGCCGCGCCGCCCAGACAGTTCGACGCTTCGATGAGCAGCACGTCGTGCCCCCGGCGCGCGGCGGCAATGGCGGCGGCGGCGCCGGTCAGCCCGCCCCCCGCAATCAGAACGTCACAGTTTCGCATCATCAATTCCTCCCACTCAGCAATGGAGCGCCTCAATGCACAAGATTGAGAATCCGTTTTTCAAAAAACGCAAGCACGCGGTAAAGCGGCTGCAACATCAGTTGAAGCCTTTCGGGCGCGTCAAGCTGCGCGAACGAAAGGTTTTTCATCACGCAATACTCCTTGCAGGCGCCGAAGATCAGCATGCTGTTGTAAGACCGGTACGCCGTTTCGTTTTCGATCACATACATCTTTCCTTCGCAGCGCATGCTGTTGAGCACCGTGACGCTGCCGCCCGACAGTTCAAGGGCAGGCTCGCTGCCGTTGTTGCCGTCATAGCCGATATTGACGAGCGTCAGCGAAGAATCCGCCGCGTGCAGATAATGCTTCGCCCCGTAAATGAAGGTGTTGAACACCGCTGCGTCTTCGCAGTTGTTGATTTCCAGATATGTGCAGGTCTGCTTGAGGATCGGGTCAAACAGCACGTCAAAAATGCGCGACTCCTTCAGCCGCCCCTGAAGCTCGGGCAGGTCGATGTCGGCGTAGCCGTTGCGGGTGACGGCGTTGCCGTTTTGCAGGGTCGCTTCGATCCACGGGGCTTCGCAGTGATCCAGCTTCAGCATGGAACCGTAGCAGCAGCCGACCAGCCGTTTGACAAACGCATGGCGGCAGCCATCCAGCTTCACGCCGACTGCGGCTAAGGTGATGTAGCTGTTGACGACGTAGACGTCATTTGCCTGCGAAGCAATGCACGGTGAGGTTTCGCGGTATGACGCGCTGCCTTCCACGGGCGCGTTTTCGGGGTAATCAAACCGCAGCCCTCTCACACCGGCTCCGTCGCCCGCCAAAGTCACAAGCGGGCTGTCGGCTTCATTGTAACCGTAAAACGAAAGAATGAGCGTGCCGCTGCTGCTGCCGCTCTGATCCCTTGACGCAACGCAGGAGGAGCCGCGCAGCTCAACGCCCGCGGGCACGGTCACGGGGGCTTCAAAGCGGTACAGACCGCCCGGCAGGTAAACGACGCCCCCCGTGGCGGCGGCTTCCGTCAGCTTTTCCTGCACGGCGGCAGACGCGTCCGTTCTGCCGCTCCGGTCGGCCTGAACGACGTAAAGGACCGGCGCGGGTCTGGCGCTGGTTTTGTCAAGCGCAAGTTCGATCGGGGAAGAGAACGTTTTTTGCAAATGCCGCACCCTGACCGGGCCTTTGACGGAAACGTTGTGAAATTCCAGGATCGCGTCGCCCGTATAATAAGCGGCGAATTTGCTGCCTTCGAGCACGCTCTGGGCAAAGCTCACGCCCCAGTTGGCGCCGCGCGCCCAAACGGCGTCCTCCTCGGCGTAATAGGCGTAATCGCAGTTTCTGATTTCCGTTTTGTAAAACGAGGCGTTGAACTGCACGCGGATGCCTTTCACAAGGCGGATCCCGTATCGGCAGCTGCTGATCCGGATATCCGCGATCTCGGGCCATTCCAGATCGGCCAGCAGCATCCCCGTTGCGTTGGCTCTGGTGTAGGCGTCAAGCTGACCGCGATCGGGCGCGTGAAACGCTTCGCCCGCCGCCAGCCAGTATTGATTGTCAAAATAAACGGTTTTATAAACGTCCACGTCGGCGCAGTTCCAGGCGTTGAGCCCTTCCAGAAGGCAGGTTCCCTTCACGTTGTCGATCGTTGTGAGCTCGTGGCATTGATAAACGCCGTCTTCACACAGCGAGCACAGGCCGATGCCCCGGTAGGAATTGAGCAGGGTGATGTTGTGGAGCGTGTGCAGCATATAATCCCGCTTGCCGTTGACGTAAAACGTGAAGGGATACGGCCTGACGCTGTCAAGGCTCTGGTCGGGGTACCAGACGGTCAGCCCGACCGCGCCGCCGCTCGCGCCCACGTCGAACAGCGCGGGGCCTTTGGCATCGGCGCTTTCGGGGCGCGCGATGATGACGGTGCCGTAATCCGTGCCCGTGTCGGGATCCTGCCAGTCGCCGCGCAGGGTAACAAACGGCTTGATGTAAATGTTCCCCGTCACCAGATAGCGCCCGACCGGCAAAAAAACCGTGCCGCCGCCGTTGGCCGCGCAGTCGTCAACAGCGCGCTGCAAAACCGCGGTGCAGTCCCGTTCGCCCGTGGGGTCGGCGGAATAAGGCGCCTGTGTGGCGACGATATCCGCCACGACCACGTCCTCGGTCGGGTAAACCGTTTCCACAATTTGCGGCGCCTGCGCCGGAACGTCGAGCGCAAGCGCGGGCACGGTTCCGAGCAGAATCGCCAATATGATGATAATGGAAATCATTTTACCGTGTTTCATTGCGCATTTTCCTTTCTTCAAGCAGAAGCTGTCAAGGTCAGAGGTCAGAATTGAGAATGAAGAGATCATGTTCCAAAGAGGCAGAAGCGTCACCGGAACATATACCTCTTACCTAATTCATTCTATCAACAATCCTTATGAAAATCAAGCAATGGGCAGGAATGCGCAAAATGGGGATGAAATGAAGACGCGCTGCACGCTCATGAAGTCAGCGCAGTAAACTGCGCCTATTGAAAAAAGCTTCTTTTGTCTGCCGACAAAAGCGGGGATTTCTGTTTTGTTGGGGTTGCGGGCTTTTGAAAAATCGCTATTCTGCGCAGTTATATTTTGCGGCAACGCCGCAAAGTGATATTATATTCGCCTTCAAACTGCGCGCAGCGCAATATCACTCGGCGCAAGCCGAATATAACTGCAGCGCAATATCACTCGCCGCAGGCGAATATAACTGAAAAAAGCAGCCTGTTGGCTGCTTTTTTCTCTGTGAAAGAGCGCTAAAATGATACCTATTCCATAGAAAGAGCGCCAAAATGATACACGCGCTCAGCTCGACAAACCGGAATTGGTCAGTACAAATGATTACTGCGGCTTACGGGTAAGATAAAGCACATAAATATCGTTAAATATTACTTTACCTCCATTTTCCACGACCACATTCCGAAGGCCTTCAAAGAAAGCTGTCTTATATGGCTCCGGTATTACGATATGATCACAATGGGTGCCGCAGTAAGAAACGTATTCATCAGGATTCATTACACGTCTCCCTTGAAAATCATGTCTCTCGAAATCTGCAAAGCCATAGTTTTGTGCGTTTTCATATTTGAAACTGCCATGTGTATAAGGAATTTCCGGTTTATAGTATTGATCATAAAGTTTCTGGATTTTCTCGTAGAGTTCCTCATTTGGCGTTTTGTAATCCGACCTTGTAAGCATCATAGCCAGTATTCCGCCGGGTTTCAGCAGTTCAAAAGTTTTTGTAAAAGCGATTTTTTCGGGAATCCACTGAATGGTTGCGGCAGAATAAACCAAATCAAATCGCTGCTGTTTAAAATCATGTGTGATGAAATCATCATTCACAATCTTGAAGTTCACAAACCGATCGTACTTTTCCTTCATTTTTGCATAGAGATGTTCCCCGAGCTCTATGGCGTGATAATCGCATCCTGTCTGCAGGATCGGATCTGTAGCCTGCCCTGTACCCGGTCCAATCTCGAGAACGCTTTTTTCAGGACCGATTTTTGCATAACGAATCAGATATTCAAATAATTCCGGACTGTATCTCGGCCTGAACAGATCAAATTGTTCAGGAATCGTATCAAAGACTCTTCTGAATTCCATGCAAACATCTCCATCGATTCCGATTTGTCAATCAGAAACCATATTCTGCTTGGCTGTGTTAACTGAAGAAATAAGCAATCTGCGAATGGAGCCGCAATCATGAAGCAAAGCAGAAACAGTTTCATCTTTACAAATCTCTGCCCTTTCCATCAATTCAAGCCAGTATTCTGTTTCATAGCATTCTTTCAGCGCAATTTGAAATTTTGCAATAAAATCCGGTCTGCTGTGCGCGTAGTTCGCCTCGCGAATGTTTGCGCCGATACTGGTGGCGGAGCGTTTCCAACTGACTAACAAGGGAATAATGTCCTTTGATACTGTCACACAGTCTGAGTACTTTAACAGCAAAATCCATTGAGAGCGCAGCAAGTTTGCTTTCAGCCATATGTATCACCTCTTACACATCATATCATATGAAACGTGAAAGAGCAACAGTGAAATCGCGGCTTCCGCCGCGGTGAAATCAACGGCTCACGCCTTTGGTGAAATCGTTCGGCTTTGCCTCCCGGTGAAATGAAATCCGTCCTGTACCCCGCTTTAGCGGGATTTCATCGCAACGCGATTTCACCCACCGAAGGTGGATTTCACCCGTCCGTAAGGACGGATTTCGTTGAAAAAAGCTTCTTTTGTCTGCCGACAAAAGAAGCTTTTTTCTGGAGCAGGGTACGGGAGTCGAACCCGCCTCTCGGGCTTGGGAAGCGCGCATAATACCGATATACTAACCCTGCAAAATAAATTTATCTTCGATAAACTCAAATGAAACCTGAAACCTAAATAACGGTGTGATACGTCAGGTAAGGGCGAAGCCCTTCCTTCATTCTTCCGTTTTCAATCTTAAATATTCAGTCTTCATTTAGAAATTCGGCACTGCCGAATTTCGCTTTATCTTACCACATTCCGCTCAAAATTGCAACGATATTTTTCTGCTGATTTTTTGTGCAAAATCAACAAACTTTTTCTTTTTTCAAACATTTACAATTTCTTAACAAAAAATTACATCGAAATCGGTGTAAAAAACCCCGCGTAAGCACTATGAGTGGGGGGAGTTTTTTGTAAATCTATACAAAATGTTGTGTAACCGATGGAATGTTCAAAAATGTTGAAAAAAGGAGCGAGTTATGGTATACTGTAACAGAATATGGGGCGACCGGACCCATTCTTACCAAAATTATTACTCGAACCTGGATCACCGCCCGTTTGCGGTCCGATCCGGGCTTGCGATTGAGCTGGAGAATCATATGGATTTAGTATACGAACTATGGGAAAACGTCAAGCGGGAGGTCAAGGCGAACACGTCCGAGACCGTCTATTCCGTTTGGTTTGAATCCCTCAGGCTGGAAAGCTTCGACGGTCAGACCGTTCACCTGACCGACGATCCCTTCCGCTGCAAGATCATCAATGAAAAATTTCTGCCGCTGCTCGAAGAATGCTTTGAAAAAGTGATGGGCTTTCACCTGACCGTGGTGGTCGAGCCCCAGCAGGAAAAGCCGAAAAAGCAGGAACCCGCCGCCGGCACCGCCATTGGCGAAAGCAGCGAATACACCTTTGAAAACTTCATCGTGGGCGATTCCAACAAATTTGCGCACGCGGCCGCCAAGGCCGTGGCCGCCGACCCGGGCAACACCTACAACCCGCTGTTCATTCACGGCAATTCGGGCCTGGGCAAAACGCATCTGCTCAACGCCATCTGCTGCGAGATCAAAAAGAACAACCCCGACGCCTACATGATCTATGTGCGCAGTGAAGATTTTATGAACGAGCTGATCGATTACCTGCAGAACAAGCGCGACACCTCGGTGTTTCACAACAAATACCGCAACGCCGACGTGCTGCTGGTCGACGACGTGCAGTTCATTGCCGGCAAAACCTCGACCGAGCTGGAATTTTTCCACACGTTTGATACGCTGGTCAAGGCCAAGCGGCAGATCGTGCTCACCTCCGACCGGCCGCCCAAAGAGATGGCCACGCTTGAGGAACGCCTGCGCAACCGCTTTGAAAGCGGGCTGATTGCCGACATTCAGCCGCCCGACCTTGAAACGCGCATCGCCATCGTCAAAAGCAAAGCGCAGTCGCTCAACCTGGATCTGTCCGATCAGGTGTGCATGTTCATTGCCGACAAGATCAAAAACAACATCCGTCAGCTTGAGGGCGCCGTCAAAAACATGCAGGCGCTCACGCAGCTTCACGGCGCGGAGCCGAACATGGCGACTGCTCAGCTGGCCATCCGCGACATTTTCAACGAAAGCGACCCGACGCCGATCCTGATCGAAAAGATCATCGACGAGGTTTCGCGCACCTACGGCGTTTCCGTGGCGGATATCAAATCGCGCAAGCATGACGCCAAATTCACCACCCCGCGCCACATCGCCATGTACGTCATCCGCGAAATGACGGAACTGACCAATCAGAAGATCGCGGATTATTTCGGGCTCAACGATCATACCTCCGTGCTGTACGCCGTGCGCAAGATCAAGAACGAGCGCGAAAAGAACTACACGATGAAAACCATCATTTCCGACATCATCAAAAACGTGCAGAACAATTAGGAATTATGAATTAGGAATTCGGAATTAAAGGCAGCCGAAAGATCGCTATCGGCTTGTTAATGCGCAAGGCGAAATGCGCAAGGCGGAATGGCGGGTCGCTGCGCTCCGATTGAAATTTTACCATCTGAAACGACTGCTTTTTTCATAGCCATAAAAAGCTTCTTTGCTTGCGGCAAGCATAAATGCTTGCCCTACGAATAAAACGTCAGTGTCAGCTCTGCTTTCGCTGCAATAAAAGACCACACAACGGTTGAGGTTGATCGCTGAATCGTTCATAGTGTAGGGCACGCATTCTTGCGTGCCGCCGGATCATGCGCAAGCGAAATGCGAAATGCGAAATGAAGGAAGGGCTTCGCCCTTACCCGATTATATAATCGCTATCGGCTATCGGCTATCGGCTATCAGCTATCCGCTATCAGCTATCCGCTGACATCTGAATTCACACTTTTCATGTGAAATCACATGAAATTTTTCACCGTCTTCACAAAAACGTTTTTCCCGTGGAAGCTGTGGAAAGCTTTCCCACCGCCCGCTCACAGGCGATTCAACCGGTTTTCGGCTGAACTGCGCGGCTCGGCGCTTTTTTCACACTTTCCACGCCCTCTACTACTACTACTATAACTATTACATACTACACACACCAAAGGGGTTGACGACATTGAAAATTATCTGCGACGCCGCCTTGCTTAACGAAGCCTGCCAGAACGTGCAGCGCGCCGTTTCCGGCAAGACGACGATCCCGGCGATCGAGGGCATTTTGCTCAAAGCACTCGGCAGTGAGCTGATGCTGACCGGCTACGACCTGGAAATGGGCATCACCACGGCGATCCCCTGCCAGGTCAAGGAGCAGGGCGCCATCATTCTCAACGCGAAGCTGCTGTGCGACATCGTGCGCAAAATTCCCGGCGAAACGGTTGCCATTGAATCGGATGAGCGCATGCTCACCACCATTCAGGGCGGCGAGGCATCTTATTCGCTCATCGGCATCGACGGCAACGAGTTCCCCGAGCTGCCCACCGTCAGCGGCGGTTACCCGGTGGTGGTCAATCAGGGATTATTAAAGAACATGATCCGGCAGACCATTTTCTCCGTGGCGGTGAAGGATTCCAAGATCGTTCACACCGGTGTAAAATTTGAAATTTCTGCCAATTTATTCCGTTTGGTCGCGGTCGACGGCTCCCGTCTGGCCATGCGCACCGAAACGGTGGATTACACGGGTGAGGAGCTGAGCTTTGTTGTGCCGGCGAAAACGCTCAACGAAGTGACCAAGCTGCTCAGCGAAGAAGAGGAAACTGTGGCGCTGGCGGTCGGCAAACGGCACATTATTTTCGAAATCGGCAATTACACCATCATTTCGCGCTTGCTCGACGGCGACTTTTTAAATTATAAAAACGCCATCCCCACCACTTTTACGACAACGGCTTATATAAACGTGGATGAAATGATCAGCAGCATCGACCGCGCTTCGCTGATCATCACCGATAAATTCATCAGCCCGGTCCGCTTCATTTTTGATGAAAATCTGGTTCGTCTGTCTTCCGTGACCGCGCTTGGCACGGCGAGCGACTCGTTCCCCTGCCAGCTGGAGGGGCAAAAGGTTGAGATCGGCTTCAATAACCGCCTGCTCACCGAAGCGCTGCGCGCCTGCGACACCGATGAAGTCAAAATCGAGCTCAACGGCGGCTTTGCGCCGATCGTGATTCTGCCCAAGGAGGGTGAGAGCTTTCTGTTCCTCATTCTTCCCATGCGGTTCAAAAAGGATTGATGAAGCATGCGAATTGTTGCAAGGGTAAAACCCCACCCGCAAAAAGAGATCTTCATTGATACCGATTATATTCGGCTCGACGCGGCGTTGAAGCTGGCGGATCTGGTGCAGAGCGGCGGCCACGCCAAAACGGTGATCCTCAATGAAGAAGTGAAAGTGAACGGCGAGGTTTGCACCATGCGCGGCAAAAAGCTGCGCGAGGGCGACCTGGCCACGTTTCAGGGCATTGACGTTGTTGTAAAAAATAAGGATAAATGAGGTGCCGGATATGGCAATCGACAGAAGAATTACCAAAACCAAAGAAGCGCTGAAAATGGCGCTGGTTTCCCTGCTCAAGGAAAAGGACCTGAATAAAATCACCGTAAAAGAGTTGTGTGAAAGGGCCGATATCAACCGCGGCACGTTTTACACGCATTATAAAGATCAGGTCGATCTTTATAATTCGGTTTTGAACGAGCTGTTTGCCAGTCTGGAAGCTTACATCAGAACGCTGTTCACCGTGGATATCACCAGCCACGAGGGCACGGTTGCTTTTGTGAGCCGTGTTTTCAAGTTCTGCCGCGCCAATTCCGAATATGTTTCCATTTATCTGGTGCCGCACCGCAAGGCGTTGATTTGCCGCAAAATTGCGAACTATGCCAAAAAGTACAACGTGTACGGCATCACCAAGAAGGATTGCCCGCCCGACAGCATTCCGCCCTTCCTTGAAGATTACTTTTATGAATATCTTTCCTTCGGCGTCATCGGTGTGATCCAGCGCTGGCTGGAAACCGGCATGAAGGAAAGCAACGAAGACATGGCGGAAGTTATTTATATGCTGGTGTCCAACACCATACCCGGCTGATTGTTTCACGTGAAACAATCAAAGCAAACCGTTCCGTTTGTGCGCTGCGCCGGAACGGGCAGCATTTTTCAGAAAGGTAAAGCGGTGGAATCCGTTTGCTGACGCAGACGGAAGATGCCGCTTTGTGGTTTGTTGTGAGTTATTTTGCAAAACACGTTGACGTGGCCGTGATCGGCGCCGGGCACGCCGGCATTGAAGCGGCGCTGGCGGCGGCTCGGCTCGGCTGCGAAACCGCCGTGTTTGCCATCAACCTCGATTCTGTGGGCAATATGCCGTGCAACCCCTCCATCGGCGGCACGTCCAAGGGGCACCTGGTGCGTGAGATCGACGCGCTCGGCGGTGAAATGGGCAAGGCGGCCGACGCCTGCACGCTGCAGACCCGCATGCTCAACACGGGCAAAGGCCCCGCGGTGCACAGCCTGCGCGCCCAGATCGACCGGCGGCGCTATTCCGCATTGATGAAGCAGACGCTGGAACAGCAGGAGCGTCTGACGCTGATCCAGGCTGAAATCACGGCTTTGACGCGTGATGAGCAGCAGCTTTGGCATCTGGCCACCCGGCTGGAGGCGGAATACACGGCGGCCTGTGTGATCATTGCCACGGGCACGTTTTTGGGCGGCAAGGTCTATGTGGGCGACGTCAGCTATGAAAGCGGGCCGGACGGGCTGTTCCCCGCCACGTTTTTGGCGCAGTCGCTCAAAGAACTGGGGCTGCCCACCCGCCGGTTCAAAACCGGCACGCCCCCGCGCGTCAATCGCCGCAGCATTGACTTTTCGCAGCTTGACATTCAGCTGGGCGATGAGCACATCGTCCCGTTTAGCTTTGACAATTCACACGAGATCGAAAACACCGAGCCGTGCTATATCACCTACACCAACGACGAAACCAAGCGCATCATCCTTGAAAACCTGCACCGTTCGCCGCTTTACGGCGGCAAGATCGACGGCGTCGGCCCGCGCTATTGCCCGAGCATTGAGGATAAGATCGTGCGCTTTGCCGAAAAAGAGCGCCACCAGCTCTTTATTGAGCCTTGCGGCGCTCAAACCGAAGAAATGTACATTCAGGGGCTGTCCTCTTCTTTGCCTGAGGACGTGCAGTTAGCGTTTCTGCACACCATCAAGGGGCTGGAACACGCACAGGTCATGCGCACAGCCTATGCCATTGAATATGACTGCGTCGACCCGCTGGCCATGGGCGCGTCGCTGGAATTCCGCGATTATCCCGGGCTGTACGGCGCCGGGCAGTTCAACGGCTCAAGCGGCTATGAAGAGGCCGCCGCGCAGGGTCTGGTCGCCGGCATCAACGCCGCGCGCAAAATTCAGGGCAAAGAGCCCATTATATTAGACCGTGCCGGGTCTTATATCGGCACGCTCATCGACGATCTGGTCACGAAGGGCTGTTCCGACCCGTATCGTATGATGACCTCACGGTCGGAATATCGCCTGCTGCTGCGGCAGGATAACGCCGACCAGCGCCTGACGCCGCTCGGTTATGAGATTGGGCTCATCAGCGAGGAACGCTGGCAGCGCTATCAGCACAAGTTGGCGCTCATCGCGCAGGAAAGCGAACGCGTGCGTCTGGCGGTGATCCACCCGAGCGAGGCGCTCAACGCCATGCTTGTTTCACGTGAAACATCGCCGCTGGAAATCGGCGTGCGCATGGTCGAGCTGCTCAAGCGCCCGCAGATCAGCTACAAGGATCTGACGCCGTTCGACCCGAACCGACCCGATTGGCCGGAAGAAATTTTTGAACAGGTCGAAATTTCGATCAAATATGAGGGTTATCTCAAACGGCAGGAGGCACAGGTGGCCGAAATGCGCCGTTTAGAGGTCAAAAAGCTGCCGAAAGAGCTGGATTACAGCACCGTGACCGGTCTGCGGCTGGAAGCCGTGGAAAAGCTGAACAAGGTGCGGCCGGAAAACATCGGGCAGGCTTCGCGCATCAGCGGCGTCAGTCCGGCGGACATTTCCGTGCTGTTGATCCGACTAAGTCAATTAAGAGGTCAGAATTAAGAAATAATAGGTGTTTATTCTGACCACTGACATCTAACAGCTGAAAATTCCTAATTCATAATTCCTAATTCCTAATTATCAGAAAGGTTCGGCTTTTGCCGCAAAAAACATGATCGACACCGCGTTACTGGCTCAGGAGGCTGACAATCTGGGTCTGAACCTCACCGAAGAACAGCTCGACGACTTCGACCGTTTCGCCGAAATGCTGGATTTCTGGAACGGCAAAATCAATCTGACCGCCATCAAGGACCCGACCGAGATGGTTTACAAGCATTTTGCCGATTCGCTCACGGTGCTCGCAGCGGTTGCCATGCCGCAGGGCGCGAGCTTTGTTGACGTTGGCACCGGCGGCGGGTTCCCGGGGCTGCCGCTGCTCATTGCGCGGCGCGATCTGCACGGCGTTTTGCTGGACAGCACGCAAAAAAAGCTGCTGTTCGTCGACCGGGCGCTCAACGGGCTGAACCTGACGGAACAGGGCCGCACGCTGCACATGCGCGCCGAAGACGCCGGGCGCACGCTGAATTTGCGCAACCGGTTTGATTTTTCGGTGTCCCGCGCGGTGGCGAACCTGCGCGAGCTGTCGGAATACTGCCTGCCGCTGACCAAGGTGGGCGGCACGTTCGTGGCGCTCAAGGGCAGCAAGGCCGGGGAAGAATTGACCGAAGCCAAGGCCGCCATCAAGCTGTTTGGCGGCGAGGTTGCGGATATCAAGCGCTTTGTTTTGGGTGAAATGGGCGAACGAAACGTGATCGTCATCCAAAAAACGTCGCCGACTCCGCCCAAATATCCGCGCCTTTCGGCAAAAATTGCGAAGGAACCGATCACATCGGCCCAATAAACCGAATCTGACGGCGTTTTTTGACGAACGCTTTTGCTGGACAAGCTCCGTCGTTTCTGATACGATGCTATCAGAACAGCGGAGCTTGTCCGCTTCCTACGGAAAGGAAAACGCCATGAAACTCAAGCACCCGGTCGCCGGTCACATCATTCTCATCGAGCAGGAGAATATTTTTCCCAATCCGAACCAGCCGCGCCTTCGCTTCGATTTTGACGAGCTGACGAGCCTGGCGGAAAGCATCCGCCATAACGGGCTGCTCCAGCCGCTGACCGTGCGCCGCACGGAAAACGAGAATTATTTTGAGCTGGTGGCGGGCGAACGGCGGCTGCTGGCCGCGCGCATGGTCGGTCTGGGCAAGATACCGTGCATCGTGATGGATATCTCTGATGAAAAATCCGCAATATTTTCTTTGATCGAAAATATACAGCGGCAGGATATCGGCTTTTTTGAAGAGGCGCTGGCGATCTCCAAGCTGATCGACCGTTATCATTATTCCAGAGAAGAATTATCAAACAAGCTGGGCAAGGCGCCGTCCACCATCGCCAACAAGCTGCGGCTGCTCAACCTCAGTGAAGAAATGCGCGAAACCATCGTCAAGGCCAACCTCACCGAACGCCACGCGCGGGCGCTGCTGAAGCTCGATGACGAAACCATGCGGGCGCGGGCGCTGAAGATCATGGCGGATAAACACCTGACCGTGGCGGAAAGCGAACGCATGATCGCCCAGATCGGCAGCCGTTCACCCAAAAGCCGCAAAATTCCGCTCAAAAACCTGCGCGACGTGCGGCTGTTTGTGAACACGCTCAACCACGCGGTGGACGCCATTCGCAAAGCGGGCATCGACGCCGACTCGGTGAAAAGCGAAACCGAGGAATACATCGAATACGTCGTGCGCATTCCCAAAATTCCGGGAACGACCCCGGTGCTCAAAGCCAGAGCGCCGGCGGCTTCCATACAGGAGAACGCCGGCTGACCGGCGGCTCCAAACCCATATCTTTCTCTTTCACACCCCACATCCGGCAAAAGAGCAGGCGTCGCTGCCTGCTCTTTTGTCATGTTTGATCGTTTCAGGTCAATAAAGGCCGGCGGTTTCATGTTTCAATTGAAGTCAACGCAGCAAACTGCGCCTGATGAAGCGAAGCACCCTTTGGAATCATTAGCTCCGAAGGGGCGACTTCATTGAAAAAAGCGCCTTTGTCGCAAGACAAAAGACGCTTTTTTCTGTAAGCAGCGACCTATTTTGATACAAAATGCGTAGCCCCATGCTGCATCGTTAAAAAGCATGGGGTACGCATTTTATTTAATGCAGAACCGTTCAGTCAATGAATTCATAATCGAAAGGATGTTTGGAGTGCGCCCAATCCTGTTTATTTCTCTCCAATATTTCATGCATCATTTCAACTTTACCTGTTAAGTCTTTTGATACGGTTTTACTGCCTTTGACCGTAATAAATTTATACGGGATATTCCGGTTGATCTCGTCCCAAAATGCGTCCATATTTCTGCCGTATCCATCATCAAGATGCAGTCCGGTTTTGATCCTTTCGTGTAATTCCATCAAGTATTTGCAATCTGTTAAATCTATTGTTGCTTTCTTCACCATAGTACCTCCTATGTTATTTCATAAAACGTATGATAATGGTCATATGTAACAAAAATCATTCCGTCATTTGACCATAGTATTCTATGCATATTGCGTCTGCCGGGCGTATAGTTTATATCGGCTTCACGCCAAATTCGTCCGATTTTATGCGGCAGCTTTCTATCGGCGTTATTATAAACAATTCCGCCCAACATCTTTCCGGGTGCAAATTGGGATGGTCTGTCTCCGATCTCCCAGCCCAGAGCTTCAAGCTGTTCGCGGGAAATGTAATAATCAGGCAATTTTCCAAAATACTTTAACCAATAGTCGGCGCCGTTTGTACCGTTGTTTGTCGCGCCGCCTGCTTCGATCGCTTCCATTCGCGCAAGACGACATCTGCAACAAAAATGCAGGGGCGGGAGCTTAACGGCGGGATCGTGGATATCAAATATCCTTCCATGATTATCAGCACAATCGAAACAGGTTTTGATGTCCAGAACGGCTCGCCATATTTTAAATCTTTTGCTTGGCACGGTTGTTGGCTCAAAG
Source organism: uncultured Clostridia bacterium (assembly GCA_946405475.1). GTDB lineage: Bacteria > Bacillota > Clostridia > Oscillospirales > Acutalibacteraceae > UBA8612. The sequence continues at coordinate 496 of CAMJHI010000020.1, read as the reverse complement.
CTGTCGTCTCTCGCTTTTTCCGTCAGATCGTTCTCGTAAGCAATTGCGTTGTAATAGTTTTTTTCGAATACGCAATTTATCACATTCAACATTTATTATACAGAACAAATGTTCCCTTGTCAATGGTGCTTTGAAAAATTTTCATGTGTTATGAAAACTACAATTGTATTTTTCTATTTCAAACCATTTAACGAAAGGTCGAAAATCGGCAAAAAATGCGTACCCTTTGCCACCTTTCGTTAATAAGTATAAATCGCCAAAACGCGAAAACGGCTCTGCAAGGTCAATTTTCAAGACCCGCAGAGCCGTTTTCGTTAAAAAGTGTTCACGAACGCCTTTGATTCAAGGCTTTTGACAAAGATTAACTGCACACCCTTGATGATACGCATTGTATCATCAAGGGTGTGCAGTTATGGCGGAGAAGGGGAGACTCGAACTCCCGCGCCGGTTTCCCGACCTACGCCCTTAGCAGGGGCGCCTCGTCACCAACTTGAGT
>CAMJHI010000019.1 GCA_946405475.1 uncultured Clostridia bacterium | reverse complement strand
CGCGCCGTGCTCGCCGTTGACGGCCAGCGCCAGATACGCGCCCGCGCGGTGCTCGGGCACGGTGAACGACGCCGCTTTGACCAGCTTCGTCGGCTTTTTGACGTAGGGTGCCTGCAAATTGTTGGCGCGGGGGCTGCTTAACGCAACCGGCTGACCGCTGCAAATCACGGTGAAGGAATAGATGCGGTCCATCGGCTCCGCCAGCCGGAAATAGCGTAGCTTGCCGCCGATGGGGTAGGTCACGCGCTTTTTGTGTCCCGCCACGTCGTAGAGCGTGTGCACGCAGAATTTGACCACCGGCTGCACGACGGGCTCGCCTTCGTCGATCTGCGCCTCGCCGCTTTGGCGCCAGTCGGCAAGAGTTTGCGAAAATTCCGCATGGAGCGGGATCTGCTGCGCGGGCACCTCGTGCGTGGGCTCGTCGGCGGCGAAGCACTCGATCACGATGCTGTCCGCCTGAACCGTTTCGCCCAGATCGACGCGCAGGCAGCCGCCGTCGACACGCAGGGCGTGATCGCAGTAATTCCGAGACTGACCGTCAAAAAACGTGTCGCCGTCGCCGTCGAACATGGCGGCCGCTTCACAGCCGCGCAGGCGGTAGGTCGCCTGCGCAAAAAAGGCGTCCCGCGCCGCCTTCACTTCGGGAATGGCCGTTTCGCCGGAACGGGTGAGGCAGCGCGCCTCAAGCGAATCGTTGTTCACGGCGAACATCGCCGCTTCATATAATTCCTCGCCGTTGGCGGGGTTTGCTTCGCATTCGGTCAGCTCACCTAAATAAACCGGCGGTTTTTCCAGCAGGTCCACTGCGTTCGTTTCGGCGAACACCGGCTCCGTTTCACCGGCGTTCTTCAGCCGGAGCTCGCCGCCGTCGCTTTGCAGCACCCTGATCTGCGTCGGCACGTTGTCGTTTTCCTTGATGACTTCATACGCGCAGTTGGTCAGCACCGGCGCCGCGCAGCTATCGGCCGCGGCCTCAATGAGCACCGCGCGGAACGGCGGCAGCGTGATCGACACTTCTTCCGCCGGGTCAAACGTGCCGAGATAACGATCATAGGGGAAGCGCTGGATGACCTGCACGCGCTCGCCGGTATTCAGCCCAATTTTGTCCAGCGGCAGCCGGATCGTTTTCGGCTCCCACGTGTCGTTGCCGGTGCAGATGAAGCGCACCCGGCCGTCGCCGCGTGAAACCGCGTTGGCGCCCAGCTCCGGCGGCAGCAGCTGCCCGTTGACCAGAATGGAGGCGTAGCGGGCGTGCAGGCGGTAGATGCGGGCCAGACGCGGCAGCTCGTCATCCTTGAGCAGCCACGGGTTGCCGTAGATTTCCGGCGCGGTGATCAGGCAGCGCCCGAACGCCTGATAGATCAGATCGTCCTCAAAATAATCCAGCTCGGAGGACAGGCAGACGCCGTGATCCTCTGCCAGACGGAGGAGCTTGCCGTTTTCGTCGGTGACGTGCCCGCGGGTGAAGGTGTAGGCGCGGTTGTGCATTGCGGTGATCTGATTATGGGCGTGCACGTCGGTGTAGGTTTCGTTGCCGTTCCACAAAAACGTGGTGATGTATTTCTGCGCCTCATAAAAATCCAGCCGGTGATTGAGCAGGATGAGGTCGGGCGAATACTTGCGGCATTCCTCGATCATGGCGGCGTAGGTCGCCGCTTTTTCGGGACGCAGCCGGCCGCACACGCCGTCGAGCTTAAAGGCGGCAAAATGATAATCGCGGCACAGGTGCACGTAAAAGTCCACGCGCTCTTTTTCTTCCTCGGGCGTGTCGCCGAAGCCGTCCGGGCTGCCCCACAGACCGAAGCGGATGCCGAGCTTTGCCGCTTCCTCCACCACTTTTTTGTAGCCGTTGGGATACTGCGAACGGAATTTTTCGGATTTCAGGTCGCCGTAGCCCTGCGACGCGCCGTCAAAATTGCCCGCGTCCCAGGCGTAAATGCGGATCTGCATGCCGTAGGTGTCGCGCATGTAGCGGAAGAAATCGAGGTTGATGAGGGTCTGCTGCTCGGTCGAACCCTCGTTGGTGTTGTTGATCCATGAAAAATAATAGGGGATCGACGGCGTCTGCTCGCCCGCCCCCGTGATCGGATACGTCTGATCTGCCATGCTGGTCGCTCCTTTTCGATTGTTCATTAAAAACATAGCACAAATCGGTGGAAATTTCCAGTGAATTTGTCCCGGTATCTTGCAATCCGGCTGTTTTTTTCTTACAATAACAATCACAGTGCAACAAAGAAAGGAAGTGCCGCCATGATGAGTCAGCCCTTGGCCGACCGGCTTCGCCCGCAGACCGTTGAGGAAATGGTCGGGCAGCGGCATCTGCTCGCGCCCGGCATGGCGCTGCGCCGCATCATCGATTCCGGCTCGGTGCCCAACCTCATTTTTTACGGCCCCTCCGGCGTGGGCAAGACCACGCTGGCCGAGATTCTGGCGAAGAGGAGCAACAAATATTTCTGCAAGCTCAACGGCACCACCGCAAGCACCGCCGATATCAAAGACGTCATCGCCCAGTCGGCCACGCTTTCGGCCATCAACGGCGTGCTGCTGTATCTGGATGAGATCCAATACTTCAACAAAAAACAGCAGCAGACGCTGCTGGAATTCATTGAAAACGGGTCGATCACACTCATCGCCTCCACCACCGAAAACCCCTATTTTTACGTTTACAACGCGGTGCTCAGCCGATCCACGGTGTTTGAGTTCAAAAGCGTGACCGCCCGGGAGATCGAGCCCGCCGTGCTGCGCGCGTTCCGCGCGCTGGCAGAGGAATCGCACGAAGAATATGAGCTGGAGGACGGCGTGCTGCGCCACATCGCCTCGGGCTGCGGCGGCGACGTGCGCAAGGCGGTCAACTCGGCGGAGCTGTGCTGGCTGGCGGCCGACGTGACCGAAACCGGTCGCTTCGTGCGGCTGGAAACGGCGCAGCAGCTCACCCAGCGCAGCGCGTTCAAATATGATAAAGACGGCGACGAGCATTACGACATCATTTCGGCTTATCAGAAATCCATGCGCGGCTCCGACCCCGACGCCGCCGTCCACTATCTGGCGCGGCTGCTTGAGGCGGGCGATCTGCCCTCGGCCTGTCGGCGGCTGCTGGTGTGCGCCAACGAAGACGTGGGGCTGGCCTATCCGCAGCTCATCCCCATCGTGCAGGCGGCGGTGGATTCCGCGCTGCAGCTCGGTCTGCCCGAAGCGCGCATCCCCTTGGCCAACGCGGTCATTTTAGTGGCGACCGCGCCCAAATCCAATTCCGGCTACAACGCCATCAACGCCGCGCTGGCCGATCTCAAGCAGGGCAAAAGCGGCCCCGTTCCGCGTCAGCTGCAAAACAAGCACTTTGACGGCGAGGATAACGCCCGCAAGGGGCAGTTTTATGAATACCCCCACGCCTACCCGCACCACTGGCTCGAGCAGCAGTATCTGCCCGACGCGCTGGTCGGCCGCACCTATTACGAATGGGGCGACAACAAAAACGAACAGGCCGCCAAAGCGTATTGGGATAAAATCAAGAACAAATCGTAATTTGCTTTGCAAATTACGATTTGAGCAGTTAGCGGATAGCAAATAGCGGATAGCAAATCGCTGTCGGGAAAACGAGCTATCGGTTATCAGCTCGATCATGCGAAAGGCGAAGTGCGAAATGCGAAATGGTGGAAGGGCTTCGCCCTTACCCATTTTATAATCCGAAGCCGAAGGATTCCCTTTATTATTCAGTTTTCAGTCGTAAGTCTTCCGTATTCATTTCGGAATTTGCAAAGCAAATTCCGATACTCATAAAATAACGCCCCCCGGATCTCTCCGAGGGGCGTTCGTCATGTTGTTTGATTACTGCTCGACCGTGTAAACGCTGACCTTTTTGCGGTCGCGGCCAAGGCGCTCAAAGCGCACAACGCCGTCTGCGGTGGCGAACAGGGTGTCATCCTTGCCCTTGCCCACGTTGGTGCCGGGGTGGATGTGGGTGCCGCGCTGACGCACGAGGATGTTGCCCGCGAGAACGAACTGACCGTCGGCACGCTTGGCGCCCAGACGCTTGGATTCGGAATCACGGCCGTTGCGGGTGGAACCCATACCTTTTTTATGCGCGAAAAGCTGAATGTTGATCTTAAGCATTTTGATTTCCTCCGTAAAATATTTTGATGCAGTCGGGGTACTGCTCGCACAGCATCCTGACGTGGTGTTCAAGCCCTTTGAGCACCTGCCGCGCCGCTTCGCTGTCGGAACGAAGGGTCAGCGTCATGCGGCCGTTCGGGTCGTCGGAAACGGCGGCGTCGACCTTCAAAAAGTCGGTCAGCGTGTTGGCGGTGAGGTAGGCGGCCGAGGAAACGGCGGCGCAGACGATGTCGCTGCCCTCGTCCCCGTGTTCCGCGTGACCCTTCACGTCAAACCCCGTGACGGCGTCGCCCGCAAGGAAGAACTTGAAACGGATCATGGCGATTAAGCGTTGATGGCAGCGATCTCAACCTTGGTGTAAGGCTGTCTGTGGCCCATCTTGCGCTTCTCGTTCTTTTTGGGCTTGTAGGTGAAAACAACGATCTTTTTGCCCTTGCCGTTTTTGATGGCCTTGGCGGTCACGGTCGCGCCGGCCACATAGGGGGTGCCGACGTTGATGGAATCGTCGGTGCCGATGGCGATGACTTTGTCGAACACGACCTCGCTGTCAGCTTCAACATCGAGCTTCTCAATGAAAATGGTGTCGCCGGCAGAAACTTTGTACTGCTTGCCGCCGGTTTCGATGATGGCGTACATAATTTTTCCCTCTTTTAATAAGTCTCGCTATTGTGGGGTACCGCCCGAAAAGGCGAATTTAGGCGCAAAACAGCGCAACCCGGAATAAGCGGCCTAAACACTATAACACAGTGCCTTTTTTATGTCAAGTCTTTTTTCTTGTTTTTTTCGTCGGCTGAACGGCGGCGTGCCGGGCGGCGCTTTTTGCCGTTCTGCCCTTGTTTTTTAACAAACTGTACAAATCAAATCACATTCTTTTGCCAGTCTTTTAACAAAATGCAACAAAACGTCTTGAAATTTGAAAAAGAATTTGCTATGATAATTTCGTATACGAATCTTTATGATGATCGGCAGGAGCAAACAACATGGATAACGTACCGCTTTATTTGTTCAACAAGGGCGAAAATGCCCGCAGCTACGACTATCTGGGCGCGCACTTTCAGCCGGACGGCAGCGTTGTGTTCCGCGTCTGGGCGCCCCACGCCCAAAGCGTGAGCGTGGTGGGCGACTTCAACGGCTGGAACAGCGGCGCGAACCCGATGCGCCCGCTCACCGGCGGCGTGTGGGAAACCGAGATCGCAAACCTTCACGTGTTCGACGTTTACAAGTTCGCCGTGCGCGCCCAAGACGGGCGCGAGCTGCTCAAGAGCGACCCCTACGCGTTCCACACCGAGACCCGGCCGAAAAACGCCTCCAAGCTTTATGATTTGAGCGGCTACGACTGGCAGGACGACGAATGGCTGGCGCACCGCAAAAAGGTGCGGGTCTATGACGAACCGATCAACATTTATGAAGTGCACGCGGGCAGCTGGAAGCAGCACGACGACGGCAACTTCTATTCTTATCGCGATCTGGCCGACGCGCTCATTCCCTACGTGGTCGACATGGGCTATACGCACATCGAGCTCATGCCCTTGGGCGAATACCCGTTCGACGGGTCGTGGGGCTATCAGGTCACGGGCTATTTCGCGCCGACCTCGCGCTACGGCGAGCCGAAGGATTTCATGTATTTCGTCGACCGCTGCCATCAGGCGGGCGTCGGCGTCATCCTCGACTGGGTGCCGGCGCATTTCCCGAAGGACGCTTACGGGCTTTATGAGTTCGACGGCGAGGCGTGCTACGAGTATGCCGACCCCAAAAAAGGGGAACACTACCAGTGGGGCACGCGCGTGTTCGATTTCGGGCGGCATGAGGTGCAGAGCTTTCTCATGTCCAGCGCCGCCATGTGGCTGAAGGAATATCACGTCGACGGCCTGCGCATCGACGCGGTAGCTTCTATGGTTTATTTAGATTACGCGCGCGAGGCGGGTCAGTGGCAGCCGAACATCTACGGCGGCAACCAGAATTTAGAGGCCATTGCCTTCATCAAAAAGCTCAACGAGTCCATTTTCCGCGATTTCTGGGACTGCATGATGATCGCGGAGGAATCCACCTCGTTCCCGCTGGTGTCCAAGCCGACCTGCAACGGCGGTCTGGGGTTCAACTTCAAGTGGAACATGGGCTGGATGAACGACTGCCTGCGCTACTTTTCGCTCGACGGCATCTACCGCAAGTTCAACCACGAATGCCTCACGTTTTCGTTTTTCTACGCCTTTTCCGAAAACTTCGTGCTGCCCATTTCGCACGATGAGGTCGTGCACGGCAAATGCTCGCTCATCAACAAAATGCCCGGCACCTACGAAGAAAAATTCGCCGGCGTGCGGTCGTTCCTCGGCTATATGTACGCCCACCCGGGCAAAAAGCTGCTGTTCATGGGCTGCGAATTCGGGCAGTTCATCGAATGGAAATACGACGCGGGGCTGGATTGGCTGCTGCTCGATTACGACATGCACCGCAAGCTGAAGGATTACACAAAAGAGCTCAATCATTTTTATAAAGAGAACGCGCCGCTGTGGCAGATCGACTACAGCTGGGAGGGCTTTTCGTGGATCTCGAGCGACGACAACACCAACTCGGTCATCGCCTTCCGCCGCATGGATGAAAAGGGGAAGGAGATCATCTGCGTGTCGAACCTCACCACGGTCGATCGCTTCGATTACAAAATCGGCGTGCCGGTCGCCGGCACTTACGAGGTCGTGTTCAATTCCGATGAAGAGCGCTTCGGCGGCACGGGGCGCGGCCTGACCGGCAAGGTCAAATCGCAGCCCGTCGCCATGCACGGCCACGATCAGAGCCTGTCGCTCAACCTCGCCGGGCTGAGCACGATCTATCTCAGGCTCGTGCGCCGCGCGCCGAAAAAGAGGGGAGCGGCCAAAACAAAATGAGCCGGACCGTGCTGCATTTTGCCGATTTCAAGTCCCCCTGCCGCGGCAACTTCATCAATTCGCTCGAAGCCCTGCGCAAAGCGGCGAAAGCACGCGGGTGGGATACGGTCTACGTGTTCCCCGCCGCCACCGCCAAACGCGATTGGGCGAAGGAGCTGGGCGAACAGGCGGCGGTGTATTACCTGTCCGGCCGCTTTCTGAGCGACCTGAGGCTGCTGCGCGGCGTCATCAAGCGCCACGGCGTTACGCTCATCCACCACCATTTTTATAAATTACCTTATCTTCTGCTCTTTGATCTGGCGGCGTGCGGGAGCAGCATTCCGCAGCTCATCCACCTGCACTGCGCGCTGCATATCCACACCGGGCTTGCCCGCGTGATCGAAAAGCTGCTGCTGCGCGGCAAGACCTTCATCGGCTGCAGCGAAAAGCTGACGAACGACGCGAAGCGGTTCTACCCAAACCAGCCCGCCTACACGGCGAAAAACGCCATCTTTTTCCCAAGGCTGGAGCAGTTTGAGCCGCTGGATAAAACGGCGCTCGGGCTGCGTGAAAACGCCAAAACGCTCATGCTTTTCGGCTTTCTTTATGAAGTCAAGGGCGTGGATCTGGCGCTGGAGGCGCTGGACAGCCTGAACAAAACCGGCGACGCGGCCGATTTGATCCTGATCCTGACCTCGCATCAGGAGGAGATTCGACAAAAAATCGAGGAGCGGTTTGGTACAATACCAAATTGGCTCCGGCTTCTGCCCCCGCGCAACGATATCGCCAGCTATTTCCGCCTGTGCGACGCGTTCCTTGCGCCGAGCCGCAGCGAGGGGCTGCCCTATTCGGTTTTGGAGGCGGCGTGGCTGAAGGTGCCCACCGTGCTCAGCGATATCCCGGCGCACACCGCGCTGGCCCTGCCCTGCGCCGCTTATTTTGAAAGCGGCAGCGCCGACGATCTCACCGCAAAAACCCGTCTGATCCTTCATTTTCCGCCGCCCGCAGAAGAACTGACCGCGCAAAGCGAAGCGGTGTTCCGGGTGTACCGGCTGGAGGAATGGATCCAAACGGTTTTGAATATTTACGATAAAACACTTTCCGAATAAATGAAGAGGAGGTTTCCCTATGTCCAAAAAAACGGAATGCATTGCCATGCTGCTGGCCGGCGGTCAGGGCAGCCGGCTGGGCATCCTGACCAAAAACATCGCCAAGCCTGCCGTGCCCTACGGCGGTAAATACAGGATCATTGATTTTCCGCTGTCCAACTGCGTCAATTCCGGCATTTACACGGTGGGCGTGCTGACCCAGTATCAGCCGCTGGAGCTCAACGATTACATCGGCAACGGCGCGGCGTGGGATCTTGACCGCGAAAGCGGCGGCGTGCACATTCTTTCGCCCTATCAGCAGATCAAGGGCAGCGAATGGTACAAGGGCACGGCCAACGCCATTTACCAGAACATCAACTTCATCGACCGTTACGATCCCGAATACGTGTGCATCCTCTCGGGCGACCATATTTATAAAATGGATTATTCCAAAATGCTCGCCTACCACAAGGAAAAGAATGCGGCCTGCACCATCGCCATGCTCGAGGTGCCGTGGGAGGAAGCGTCCCGCTTCGGCCTGATGATGGTGGACGACAACGGCGCGATCACCGCGTTTGAAGAAAAACCGAAGGAGCCGCACAGCAACAAGGCCTCCATGGGCGTTTACGTGTTCACGTGGAGCAAGCTGCGCGAATACCTGCTGGCGGACGAGGCCGATGAAAATTCCAGCAACGACTTCGGCAAGGATCTCATCCCCGCCATGCACCAGGCGGGCGAACGCCTGTTTGCCTATCAGTTCGACGGCTACTGGAAAGACGTGGGTACCATCGACAGCCTGTGGGAGTCGAACCTCGACCTGCTCCGCCCGAGCGTCGATCTCGATCTGAGCGATCCCTCCTGGCGCATTTACTCCAAAACCGCCGCCGCGCCGCCGCATTACATTTCCGCCAAGGCCAAGGTGCAGAACTCCATGGTCACCGAAGGCTGCTCCATTGCCGGCAACGTGGATTACTCGGTGCTCTTTGCCAAGGTGAAGGTGGAAGAAGGCGCCGTGGTCGATTCTTCCATCATCATGCCGGGCACCGTGATCAAAAAAGGCGCGGTCGTGCAGTACGCCATCGTGGCGGAAAACGCCGTGATCGAGCCGGGCGCCGTGGTGGGCGAAAAGCCCGAAAACACCCCCAACCGTGAGGAATGGGGCGTTGCCGTGGTCGGCGCCGGCGTCAGGGTCGGCCGGGGCGCCAGGGTCGCGCCCAAAGCCATGGTCGGCGAGGATGTTCCCGCCGTGAGCGCAGAGGAGGAAGCAAAATGATTCGTTCCAATGATATTTTAGGTCTGATCCATTCCAACGCATACGACGATTGTCTGGCCGAGCTGACCAACATGCGCACCATGGGCTCGGTGCCGTTCGGCGGCCGCTACCGTCTGATCGATTTCACGCTTTCCAACATGGTCAATGCCGGCATCGGCAAGGTCGGGGTGCTGACCAAGAGCAACTATCAGTCGCTCATGGATCATCTGGGCACCGGCCGCGCGTGGGATCTGGCGCGCAAGCACGGCGGCATGTACCTGCTGCCGCCCTTCCTGCTGGGCGAAAGCGGCAGCTTCGACAACCGCATTGAAGCCATCAAGGGCAACATGAATTTCATCGAGCGCTCCGATGAGGAATACGTTCTGATGAGCGACTGCAACGTGGTCATGAACTTTTCCGCGGCCGATTTTGTGGCGTTCCACGAAAAGAGCGGCGCGGATATCAGCATTCTTGCCAAGCGCGGCAAGGTGCCCGCCGTGAAAAACACGCTGGTGTTTTCCTGCGGCGAAGGCGGCCGCGTGACGAGCGCCGTGTTCGGCAGCGCGGGCGACGAAGGCCTGTTCTCCGCCAACATTTACTTTATGAAAAAGGCTCTGCTCGAGCGGCTGATCAACGACGCCGCCGCCATGAAAAAGAAGAGCTTTGAAGAAGATCTCATTCTGGAAAACATCGGCAGCCTGAAGATCTTTGCCATGGAGCATCAGGGCTTCGCTTATGCCATCGACTCGCTGAAAACCTATTACGAGGCGAACATGGCGCTGCTTGAAGCCGAAAACGCGCACGACCTGTTCACGAGCAAGCGCCCGATCTACACCAAGGTGCGCGACGATATGCCCGCGCTTTACGGCATTGAGTCGAGCGTTGAAAACTGTCTGGTGTCCGACGGCTGCGTGATCAAGGGCACGGTCGAAAACTGCATCCTCGCCCGCGGCGTCACCGTCGAAAAGGGCGCGGTGGTGCGCAACAGCGTCATCATGCAGGACAGCTTCATCGGCGTGGGCGCACACGTGGAAAACGTGATCTTCGACAAATCCGTCGTGCTCAAGCCCGGCAAGACCCTGTGCGGCGCCGAGGGCTTCCCGGTGTTCGTCGGCAAGGGCATCGTGATTTAAGGAAACACTGAATAAATCACAAGCGCACGAGGGAGCGGATCATTTTCCGTCATATTGCACCAAAAATCCTTGTTTTGCGTCAGCAAAGCGGCGGCTTTTTTGCACAATCTGACGAAAAAATCTCTCGCTCCCTCGCACACTCTGATTGAATCAGCGGTTCCTTAAGACTGCGCCGCACCGTTCGCGGCGAACGTTTTTTGAAATTGAAGAGGTGAAAGAGATGAAAGTATTATATGCAGCCAGCGAGGCGCTGCCCTTTATCGCTTCCGGCGGTCTGGCGGATGTGGCGGGTTCCCTGCCGCAGGCGCTGCGCAAACGGCTGATCGGCTGCCGGGTGGTGCTGCCGCTTTACGACACCATCCCGCAGGAACTCAAAGACAGCATGACGTTTATCACGCACATTTCCGTGCCCGTCGCATGGCGTCGGCAGTATTGCGGCATTTTCGAGGCGCATCTCAACGGCGTGATCTATTACCTGATCGACAATCAGTATTATTTCAAGCGCGACCGCATCTACGGTCACTATGACGATGCGGAGCGGTTCGCGTTCTTTGCCCGCGCGGTGCTTGAGATCATTCCGCACATCGGCTTCAAGCCCGATATCATCCACTGCAACGACTGGCAGACGGCGCTCACGCCGCTGTATTATTCCGTGCTTTACGCCGATCGCCCCGAATACAGCAACATCAAAACGGTGTTCACTATCCACAACATTCAGTATCAGGGCGTTTACGGCATGGAGCTCATCGGCGACGTGCTCGGTCTGCCGCAGGAAGCGGTGCATCTGGTGGAATACAACGGCTGCGTGAACCTGATGAAGGGCGCGATCGAAACGGCGAACGTCGTCACCACCGTCAGCCCGACCTATGCCAACGAAATTCTCGACCCGTGGTTCAGCCACGGACTGGATAACATCCTCGAACAGCGCCGGTTCAAGCTTTCCGGCATTCTCAACGGCATCGACGTGGTCAACTACGACCCGCAGACCGACCCGAACATCCCCTTCCATTATTCGGCAGAAGACCCGGCCGACAAGGCCAAAAACAAGGCGGCGCTGCAGGAGCGGTTCAACCTGCCGCAGCAGCCCGACACGCCGGTGATCGGCATCGTCAGCCGTCTGGTCTCGCACAAGGGCTTCGATCTGGTCAAGGCGGTGCTCGACGAACTGCTCGCCACCGAAGACGTGCAGCTCACCGTGCTCGGCTCGGGCGACTGGCAGTATGAGAATTTCTTCAACGAAATGGCGGCGCGTTACCCGCAGAAGTGCGGCGTTTACATCGGCTTCGTGCCGGAGCTTGCGCGCAAGATCTACGCCGGCAGCGATATCTTCCTCATGCCGTCGAAAAGCGAGCCCTGCGGGCTTTCGCAAATGGTGGCGCTGCGCTACGGCTCCATCCCCGTGGTGCGCGAGACCGGCGGGCTGAAGGATTCCATTCACGACAGCGGCGACGGCGAGGGCAACGGCTTCACCTTTGCCCGCTACAACGCGCACGATATGCTGCACACCATCCGCCGCGCGCTCGAGGGTTACAAAAACCGCGAGGGCTGGCAGGTGCTGGTCAAACGCGCCATGGCGTGCGACAACAGCTGGGCGAGCTCGGCGAGCGAATACATCCGGCTGTATAAAAATCTGCTCAAGTAAAACGGCAAAACAGAACGGCTCCTCATTCTCTGCTTTGAGGAGCCGTTTTATGAGTATTTTGTTGTTGTGTCAATTGTTCTTTTTGAAGCCGGTGCTGACGTTCAGGTGGTTTTTGACGATGTCGCAAACGTAAGCTTCCACGCTTTCCAGCAGAATATCCATAAACCGCGGCAGCGATTCCATGTGGATGTTGTAATCATATGACAGCGCGGGGCGGCTGTGGAACATGCTGTTCATGATCCCGTCGACGATCTGCTGGAACACGGGGTCGTCATAGCGGCAGCGGTAGCTGAGCAGGCCGGGACTCAGGCGGCCGGAATTGAGCGCCGTGACCAGAATCTTGTATTCTGTCATGGCGTAGGTCCAAAGCATTTTGTTGCCTAAGATCCGGTCGTTCACCACGAATTTTTCGCTCATGTAGCTTGCGCACAGCAGCGCGGTCTGCATATCCAGCTCCTTGATGTGCTCGATGCTGTTGACGGTTTCGGGGTTTTCAAAGTTGAAGCGCAGACCGTATTTGCTGTTCTGCCGCCCCAATAAATAGTCGGTGGTCACGTTATAGAATTCGGCGCATTTGAGCACGAAGTCGAGTCCGCACTCTCTCACGCCTTTTTCATAGTGCGACAGCAGCGCCTGCGAAACGCCGAGATTCAGCGCCACTTCCTTCTGGCTCATGCCGCGTTCCTTGCGCAGCGACGTGATGCGCGCGGCGAAAACGGTTGACATAAACTTGTCACCCCTCAAAAAGAATACAAAAATTATAACAGACAGTATAATTTCTGTCAAGTCAAACCAATCATTCCGGAGAAAATCATGAAAAGCTACACCGTTACGCTCATCCGAAACGCCCTGACGCAAGAGAATTTAGAGGGGCGCTATCTGGGGCACACCGACGCGCCGCTGTGCGCGGAAGGGCGCGCGCAGCTTGAGGAGCTGGTTTCTTCTTACCACTATCCCAAGGTGCAGGTCGTGTTCAGCAGCCCCCTCAGGCGCTGTCTGGATACGGCGCACGTCATCTACCCCGACAAGGAGATCGTGCCGCTGGAGGACATGATCGAATATGATTTCGGCTCGTTTGACGGCAAAACGGCCGAAGAACTTGAAACGCACCCGCTGTTTGCCGATTGGCTGGCGGGCAAGCCGGGCGTCGATCCGCCGTTCGGCGAAAGCAGCGCCGCCTTTGCCAAACGCATCGGCACGGGCTTTGAAAAAATCGTGGACGGCATGCTCGCTTCCGGCGTGGAGTCGGTGGCCGTGGTCACCCACGGGGGGCTGATCATGCAGCTCATGGCGCGTTACGCGCTGCCCGAGGCGCAGGCGCATGAGTGGCTGACCCCCAGTTGTTGTGGTTATACGCTGCGTATAACACCATCTGTCTGGATGACCGCGCGCAAGGCGGAGGCCGTTTGCGAAGTGCCCGAAGAGGAGCACGACTTTGACTATGAACGCTCCCTCTGGGGGCAGGCGCCGTTTGAAGACGATGATTAAGCAGCCGTTCAAAACGATCAACCGAAAAAGGAACGAAACGTCATGACTTTGTTGACAAAAGCAAAAACCGCCGCCGGAAAGGTCAGGCGCTACTGGCGCACGCCGCCGGAAGGTAACTTCATGACCTACAAGGAGATCGCCTCGCTGGCGGGCGGCGGCATCGGGGTCAAATTTGTGATCACCTTCGTGCAAAGCGTGCTCATCAGCGTGGGCAACGTGTTTGTGGGCAACACCATCGGCATCAAGCCCGGCCCGATGTACGTCATCTACATCATCAGCGTGCTTGCGGGCGTTCCGCTCACGGCGCTGCGCGCGAACATCGTGGACAACACGCGCAACCGCAAGGGCAAATACCGCCCCTACATCATCTCCATGGGTCTGCCCACGGTGCTGCTGTCGCTGGGTTACGTCTGGGCGCCGTATGAGCACATGAACAACCTCGGCAAATACGCCACCGTTCTGTTTTTCAACATCGGCTTTCAGTTTTTCTATTATTTCCTGCTCGACGCTTACGACAATTACGTGGTGGTGCTTTCCTCCAACACGCAGGAGCGCGCCAACGTGGCGGCCATCCGCGCCGTGACCGATTCGCTCGCGCCGTCCATCACCAACGTCGTCATTCCCATCGCGGGCAAAATGATCACCGGCAGCGAAAACCTGTTCGACATCCGCATTTACCGCTGGGTCTGGCCGCCGGTGCTGATCCTCGGCTTTTTCATCAGCCTCATCGTCTACGTCAACACCAAAGAAAAGATCATTCAGGCGCGCACGCACGTGGTGCAGATCAAATTTGTCGACGCGTTCCGCGCCGTGTTCAAAAACAAATACTTCTGGATCATTTCCATCGCCGGCTGGCTCGGCTTTCTGGAAACGATGACCTTCAACATCCTTTCGTGGCTCTATTCCTATCAGCACGCCTGCAGCGACAAGGTCTACGCCTTGCTGTGGACGCTGTACGGCAACGCCTCGCTCTGGGGCATGCTGGCCGCGCCGTTCTTCATCAAAAAAATCGGCAAGAAGAACACGCTCATCTTCACCAACGTGATGAACATCTTCTTCTTGGGCGCCATGTACCCCATCGCGCGCTTCGTCGACCCGAGCGTGATGATCTGGCCGATCATGGCCTGCCTGTGGATGAACGCCGTGGTCGGCGCGTTCGCGCACATCCTCAACCCCAGCATCAACGGCGATATCCGCGATTATCAGCAATACGTCACGGGCGAGCGCATCGACGGCATGTTTGCCGCCGTGGGCCTCATCGGCAGCGCGGTCGCCATGCTGACCACCAGCATCCAGTCGCTCATCTATTCCCGCATCGGGTTCAACGACGCCAAGCTCAAAGAGGTGCTGCCCTCCATTCTGGCCTCGGGTCAGAAGATCGACGATCTGACCAACGTCTACAACGTCCTGTACGACCGCGACACCTTCATTTCCATTTTCGGCGTTCTCGTGCTGTTTTCCGTGCTCGGTGCGGCGATGAACGTGGCGCCCTATTTCTTCTACGATCTGTCCGAAACCAAGCAGCGCGGCATGGTGCGCGTGCTGCAGTTGCGCGCGCTGTTTGAAGATTACGGCAAGGGCGTGCTCAGCGACGGCGACCTGATCAAGGCCATCGATCTGGTGAACGAATCCCGCCGGTACGTGACGGAGGAGCCGATCGATTTGGCGGCGGTCAAAGCGTCGTTCACGGGTCGGCAGCGCCGCAAAGAAAAAGAAAAGGCGGTCGAGCACAACCGCATGATCGAGGTGTCAAGGTTCGTCATCGACGAAATGAACCGCTTTGAAACGCCGCAGGGCAGGGCGCAGCTGGAAGAAGCCGAAAAGGTCGTCGCAGCCGGGTTCGACCACATCTTCACCGTCGGCAAGGT
The DNA here is from genome assembly GCA_946405475.1 of uncultured Clostridia bacterium. Taxonomy (GTDB): domain Bacteria; phylum Bacillota; class Clostridia; order Oscillospirales; family Acutalibacteraceae; genus UBA8612. The sequence goes on along the minus strand of CAMJHI010000019.1, from coordinate 1,018 downwards.
CGATCTGGCGCAGGCGCGGGTGCTGCCCACCGACACCGCGCAGGCCAGAGAATACCGCAAGGCGGAGCTGCAGCGCATCCGGGATTGTCTTTATGCCCAGCGGGTCGCCAAAAAACATTTCCCCAACGGCATCACCGAATTTGACAGCAGCGCGTTCGACGAATTGTTCCGCCGCGAGGATGAGGCCGACGAGCAGATCGACGCCGCCTACAAGGCGTATTACGAGGCCAAGGACGCCAAGGATCGCGCCGCGGTGCTGACGATCACGGAACAGCTCAGGCGGCTCAAGGCCGAACGGAAGCAGATCGAAAAGGACCTGAAAGAGGCGACCGACAAAAACTCGGTCTACCACCGCGTGGCCAAGCCGTATCTGGACGCGAAAAAGCTGCTTGCGCAGGCCGAGAATTACAGCCATTACGATGACATCGCCGCCCAGTATGACGCCGCCCTGCAGCGCAGGCAGGCCGCCGAAGCGGGCGAATAAACCAACGATCAGAAAAGGATCGGCAACCAATCGTCTGATGCTGTCGATCCTTTTTTGTCAAACTTTGAAATGAATCAGATCATACCCGCGTCACAGCCGCGCCCGGGTTTTACAGGCGAGGGGATCACATCATGCCGCATTTCCGGGCTCTGTTGGCTGTTTTACGCCGGATGAAACAGGATTGCCTTCAAGGCATTGCCTCATTCTTCGTTGCTGGCTTCGGTTGGCGGAATGAGATACGCCTCGATCGCGGACGTATCCGCCGAGGGGTTATACAGCAGATAGTAGTGATCGGTCGTCAGCCCTTTTCCCTTGTCGATAAATCTGACGCACACGGCAATGCCCGGATCAACGCCCGTGAGGGCAAAAATCTTGCAGCGCAGCGTTTCGTCTTCCTCTGTCCTGCCGTCAGCGAAGACGTATACCCCTGTCGCGGCGGCGTCCTCCAATCGCTCGCCCACCATTTCCTCGCTCACCACTTTGCCGGGTCGATAGGCCGAATAAGCGGAGTCGACGATGAAATAAGTATACCTT
>CAMJHI010000018.1 GCA_946405475.1 uncultured Clostridia bacterium | reverse complement strand
ATCGCGCTGCGTCAGGCCGTCGGTTATGCCGAAAAGCCGATCTCATCTTCTACCTTGGCCTTCACGCTCATTCCGCGCATCAACGCCGCCGGGCGCATGGGCAGCCCGACCCGCGCCATCCGGCTGCTGCTGAGCGATGAGGAAGAACCGGCGCAGGAACTGGCGGAAGAGATCGACCGCGCCAACGTGCTGCGTCACCGGGCGGAGGCCGAGATCCTTGACCAGATCAAACAGCAGCTTCTCGACCATCCCGAGCGCCGTCATCAGCGGGTGATCGTGCTCGACGGCGAAGGCTGGCCGCACGGCGTGATCGGTATCGTCGCTTCCAAGCTGGTTGACGCCTTCGGCCGTCCGGCGCTCGTCATTTCGCGCGACGGCGACACGGCGCGCGGCTCGGGCCGCAGCGTCGAGGGCTTTTCGCTTTACGAGGCGCTCAAGGCGTGCGAAAGCTGCCTGACGCAATACGGCGGGCACACGCTCGCCGCGGGCTTCGGGCTGGGAAGCGGGCGGATCGACGAATTCCGCAGGGCGATCAACGATTATGCCGCTTCCCGCGGCGCCATGCCGCGTCCGGTGCTCGACATCGACTGCCGTCTCAATCCGGCGGCGATCAACGGCGACCTGCTCACGGCGCTCTCGTCGCTTGAGCCGTTCGGCGCGGGCAACCCCTCGCCGCTGTTCGGCTTGTTCGGCATGACGGTCGAGGCGGTGCAGTCCATCGGCGAGGGCAGGCATCTGCGGCTGATGCTCTCCAAGGGCGGCGCGCGCGTGAGCGCGGTGCGCTTTGGCGTTTCGCCCGATCAGTTCCCGTTCGTCAGGGGCGACGTGATCGACTGCGCCGTTGCGGTCGAGCCGAACGTCTACATGGGCGAGACCAGACCGAGCGTGCAGATCCGGGCGGTGCGCGCCCACGGCATGCAGGATGAGCTCGTGCTGGCGGGCATGGAGCTGTTCGACGCCGTCAGCCGGGGCGACCGGCTCAGCGCCGAACAAATCGAACAGGCGCTGCCGTCCCGGGAATTCATGCTGGAGGTCTACAAGTTTATCAAGTCGCAAGGCGGCTGGAAATATGATATCGAAACGCTGTGCTTCCGCCTGGGCGGTCACGGCGAACAATACGCGAAGGCGGCGGTCGCCGTGGAAGTGATGCTGGAGCTCGGTACGCTCCTGCGCGATGAAACCGGCCGCCTCGTTTTCCCCGAACAGATGAAACGAGCGGATCTGAACGCATCGGCTCTTCTGGCAAGGATCCGCAGCGGAGGTGAGTTTGCGTGAACATCGAGATGGATGAAGCCGATCGCGGCTATCAGGAACTGAAAACGCTGATGGAAGGCAACTATGCCGAAGAGAGCATTGCCATGGTCGAGCGCGCCTATCACGTGGCCAGAAAGGCGCACGGCGTTCAGACCCGGCGCTCCGGCCAGCCCTACATCATCCACCCGGTGGCGGTGGCGGTCATTCTGGCGCACATGGGCATGGACGCCGAATCGCTCACGGCGGCCATGCTGCACGACGTGGCGGAGGATACGCCCGTGACCATTGCCGAGATTGAGGAAGAATTCGGCAAGGACGTTGCCCTGCTGGTCGACGGCGTGACGAAGCTGGGCAAGATCAAGCTGCGCACCAAGGAAGAAGAGCAGGCCGAAAACCTGCGCAAAATGCTCATCGCCATGTCGCAGGATATCCGCGTGATCATCATCAAGCTGGCGGACCGGCTGCACAACATGCGCACGCTGCGCTTCATGCCGGAACAAAAGCAGCGCGACAAGGCCCTTGAAACGATCGAAATTTACGCTCCCATCGCACACCGGTTGGGTATCCGCCCGGTGAAGGAAGAGCTGGAGGATCTGGCCATCCGCTTCCTCGATCCGGTGGGCTATCACGAAATTGAAGAAAAGCTCGCCAGCCAGAGCACCCAGCGCAACGAATTTTTGTCGGATATCCGGCAGCGCATCATTGCCCGGGTCGACGAAAGCGGCATCAAGGCCAAGGTCGACGGGCGCATCAAGAGCGTTCACGGCATCTACCGCAAAATGTTCATGCAGAGCAAGCCGCGCACGTTTGACGAGATCTATGACATTTACGCCGTGCGCATCATCGTCGACACCGTGATCGACTGCTACAACTGTCTGGGGCTGGTGCACGACATGTTCCGCCCGCTGCCCGGCCGGTTCAAGGACTATATCTCGACCCCGAAACCGAATATGTATCAATCGCTGCACACCACCGTCATCAGCAAGGAGGGCATCCCCTTCGAGGTGCAGATCCGCACGTGGGATATGCACTACACGGCGGAATACGGTATCGCGGCGCACTGGAAATACAAGCTCAACATGACCGAGGGCGGCAAGAGCGATTACGACAACCGTCTGGCGTGGATCCGTCAGGTGCTCGAAAGCCAGAACGATGCCGTCGGCGTGGATGAGATCGTCACCACCATCAAAAACGACCTCAGCCGTGAGGAAGTGTACGTCTTCACCCCCAAGGGCGACGTCATCGACCTGCCCAGCGGCGCGACGGTCATCGACTTTGCCTACGCCATCCACTCGGCGGTCGGCAACCGCATGGTCGGCGCGAAGGTCGACGGGCGCATCGTGCCGATCGACTATCAGGTCAGAAACGGCGAGATCGTCGACATCATCACCTCGTCCCAGCCCGGCAAGGGTCCCAGCCGCGACTGGCTCACCATCGTGCGCACGAGCGAGGCCCGCGGCAAGATCCGAAGCTGGTTCAAAAAAGAACGGCGTGAGGAAAACATCGTTGAGGGCAAAAACCAGTTCGACCGCGAAATGCGTCGCGCCTGCATCCATCTGCCCGAAGAGCAGATGCGCGATTTTGTGGCCAAGATCGCCGAGCGGCAGCGCTGCAACACGGTCGACGATTTCTACGCGGCCATCGGCTACGGCGGCATTCTGCTCAGCAAGATCATGCCGCGCATCAAGGATGATTACAACCGCATGGTGCGCGAGGCCGCCAAGGCCGAAGCGCCCACGCTCATGGCCAAGCGCACCGTTCGCAGCAGCGAGGGCGTCGTGGTGGAGGGCATCGACAACTGCCTGGTCAAATTCGCCCAGTGCTGCAGCCCGCTGCCGGGCGATGAGATCATCGGCTTCATCACCCGCGGCCACGGCGTTTCCATCCATTCCCGCCACTGCAGCAACGTCCCGGCCGATATCGAGCATTCCGCGGAGCCTTACCGCTGGCTCAACGCCTATTGGGATAAGGCGCAGAAGGAAGTCTACAACGCGAACCTCATCATTTCCGGCATCAACCGCATCGGCATTCTGGCCGACGTTTCGGTCATGCTCAGCGGTCTGCGCGTGCCGATCATCAACATCAATTCCCGCGTGCTCAAGGATGGCACGTTCGTCATCCAGTGCACCATCACCGTCGACGGCAAGGAGCATCTGAACAGCTGCATCGCCAAAATGCTGAAGATCGACGGCGTACTGACGGTGGAAAGGAAATAATTACGATGAAAGCAGTGATTCAACGCGTACAGTTTGCCGAGGTCGTCGTTGACGGCGTCACCGTCGGCGCGATCAGACAGGGGCTGATGATCCTGCTCGGCGTCGTCGAGGGCGACACCGACGCGCAGGCGCAGACGCTTGCCGCCAAAACGGCCAAGCTGCGTATTTTTGAAGATGAACAGGGCAAGATGAACCGTTCGGTGTGCGACGAAGGCGGCGCGTGTCTGGTGGTGTCGCAGTTTACGCTGTGCGCCGACTGCAAAAAGGGCAACCGCCCCTCGTTCACCTCGTCCGCTGCGCCGGAGGAAGCGAAGCGGCTGTACGAATTGTACGCCGCTCTGCTCAAAGAAAACGGCGTGGAGCAGGTCGAAACCGGCGAATTCGGCGCCGACATGAAGGTCACGCTCCTCAACGACGGCCCCGTGACGATCCTGCTCGACACCGATTTGTGGAGGGTGAAGGCATGAACCGAACGACGCTGCCTTTGGGCGCCATCGGCGCAAACTGCTATATCCTCACCGACGACGCGACCCGTCAGGCCTGTGTGATCGACCCCGCCGTCATGTGCCGGGAGATCGAACAGGCGCTGGCCGGGTACGAGCTGCGATATATCCTGCTCACCCACGGCCATTTTGATCACATCTTCGGCGTGAACGGGCTGCGGGCACTCTTTCCCAACGTCAAGGTCGCCATCCATGAGGCCGACGAGCGCTGCCTGACCGACCCGAACTACAACCTGGCGGGCGACGCCGAATTGCCGGAGGAGTGCCGCCATATCACGGCTGATATCATCCTGCACGGCGGCGAGCGGCTGCCGTTTGCCGACACCGAATTTGAAGTGATCCACACGCCCGGTCATTCGTCCGGCTCCGTGTGCTATCTTGACCGCAAAAACCGCGCCGTTTACACGGGCGACACGCTTTTCTGCCTGACCGTCGGCCGCACGGATTTTGTGGACGGCGATTTCGATCAGCTCATGTCCTCGCTGCAAAAGCTGCTGCCGCTCGAGGATGAAACGGCGGTTTTTCCGGGGCACAACCGTGCCAGCACCATCGGCTTTGAGAAAAAACGCAACCGCTATCTGAGGAAAATGTCGTGAAGGTCTACATTCTGAACCATCCGTTTCATTACGAGATCGAAAACATCTGCCGCATGTTTTACCCGAACGCCGAGCTGAAGCTCGTCTACGCGGCGGACGACGGCGACACGGGCGACCGCATCGTGACCGAGCTTGTGAAGCAGGGCGGCTATCACTACAAAGCGTCCGCTTTTGTCGGCGGCCGGACCTGTGAGGAGGAGCTGACGAGCGAGCCGTGCAGCGACAAACAGGCGGAATATGAGCTGGCGCTGTGCCTGTATCGGGCGCTGACCCGGCTCACCGGCGTCACCCCGGTCTGGGGCATGCTCACCGGCGTGCGCCCCTCCAAGCTGATGAACACCCTCATCCACGAAATGGGGGAGGAAAACGCGCAGGCCTATTTTCGGCAAAAGCTGTTCGTCTCCGAAGAGCGCACCCGGCTGGCGCTGGCCGTGGCCAACGCGCAGCGTGAGATCTTTGAACAGAACACGCCCGAATCGTTCAGCCTTTACGTGTCCATTCCGTTTTGTCCGAGCCGGTGCAGCTATTGTTCGTTCGTGTCGCATTCCATCACCAACTCGAACGCCAAAAAGCTGCTCGCGCCCTATCTGGAAAACTTAAAAAAAGAGATCGCGGCGGCGGGCGAGACCGCGCGTCAGCTCGGGCTGCGGCTTGAAAGCGTCTACTTCGGCGGCGGAACGCCTGGCATTCTGACCGCGGAACAGACCGACGAGCTGCTGACCGCCATACAAACTCATTTCGACTGTTCGACCTGCCGCGAGGTGACCTTCGAGGGCGGCCGGGCGGACGTGATCACCCGCGACAAGCTGCTCACGCTCAAGGCGCACAGGGTTGATCGCGTGAGCATCAACCCGCAGACTTACGATGACGCCGTTCTTTGCGCCATCGGCCGCCGGCACACCGCGCAGCAGGCGATCGACGCGTTCCATCTGGCCGAAGAGATCGGCTTTCGCACGATCAACACCGATCTGATCGCCGGTCTGCCGGGCGAAGCGGTGAGCGGCTTTTGCGCCTCGCTCGATCAGGCGGTCGCCCTCGGGTCGCAGAACATCACCGTGCACGCTTTGGCGCTCAAGCGTTCGAGCCGTCTGGTGGCGCAGGAAAACGCCGACCTGAACACGGACGACACCGCGCGGCAGATGGTCGATTACGCCAACCGCACGCTGCGGGAAAAAGGGTATATTCCATATTACATGTACCGCCAGAGCCGCTGTGTGGGCAACCTTGAAAACGTGGGCTGGTGTCTGCCGGGGCATGAATGCCTGTACAACGTCTATATGATGGAAGAGCTCCACACGGTTTTCGGCGTGGGCGCGGGCGCGGTCACACGGCTGAAAACGCCCGGCGTCAACTACATCGAACGCATCTTCAATTTCAAATATCCTTATGAATACAACAGCCGCTTCGATGAGCTTTTGCTCCGCAAGCAGCGCATAAGCGGCTTTTACCGCGAATATCATGAAAAAAGCCGGGAAGGAGGCGAAGCGCATGTCTGACGTACTCAATCAACTGGAAGAAATCAACGCCGCGGCCAAACAAAACCCCAATCACTTCATCCGCCGGGCGGAGACCCGCTATGACGAGCTGCTCAACCGAACGGTCGCGCGCGTTTGCGGCGGCGGGGCGCAGATCGTTCTGCTGGCCGGGCCGAGCGCTTCCGGCAAAACGACGACGGCAAGAAAAATCTCGCAAAAGCTTGCGGCGAGCGGTCACACCGCCTACTCGGTCTCGCTGGACGATTTTTATAAAAACCGCGATGAGATCGCCATGGGGGAGGACGGCAAGCCCGATTACGAAACCATTACGGCGCTGGAGCTTGAGCTGCTCAGCCAGGTCATGAACGATCTGGCCGATCACGGGCGCGGTTCTCTGCCGCGGTACGATTTTGAGGCCGGCGTCCGGCACGACGACGTGTCAGAGATCCGGCTCAAGCCGGGCGACATCGTCATTTTTGAAGGGCTGCACGCGCTCAACCCCATCGTGTCCGAGCGGCTGCCGCAGTACGCGGCCCTCAAGCTCTACGTCAGCGTGTCCACCCGCATTTACCGCGGCGACGGCGCCGTGCAGATGACCAAGCGCGATTTACGGCTGGTGCGCCGCATGATCCGCGATTACCGCTGCCGCGACAGCTCGGTGGAACACACGTTTTCGCTGTGGGGCACGGTGCTCAAGGGCGAGGGGCAATACCTGCTGCCCTATAAATTCAACGCGGATCTGATCATTGATTCCATTCACAATTACGAGCCCTGTGTGCTGCGCCACGAAGCGCTGCGGCTGCTCAACGCCGTGCCGGAAAGCAGCGAGTGGTTTTCCGAAGCCGCCCGCCTGCGCAAAGCGCTCGAACCGTTCAAATCGCTGCCGCCGACCATGGTGCCGCCGGATTCGCTGCTGCGCGAATTCCTCGGTTAAGACGCGGAACGATCCCCCATAATAATCCCGTAAGGATGTGTTGTTTTGGAAAACAGAAAGATTAAAGGGCAGGGGCAGACCATGCTCAACGGCGCGATGATCCTCGTCGTGGCCACGCTCATCGTCAAGATCATCGGAGCCATCTACAAAATCCCGCTCACGGCGCTCATCGGCGCGGAGGGGCGCGGCTATTTCAGCTCGGCCTATGAGCTCTATACGCCGGTTTACGCCATTTCCATGGCGGGTCTGCCGGTCGCCGTGTCCAAAATGGTGTCGGAAAACGTCTCGCTCGGCCGCTACCGCGACGCGCGGATGATCTTCCGCCTGTCCATGCGCCTGTTCTTCATTGTGGGCGTCATCGGCACGCTGGTGCTCGTGCTCATCGCCATTCCCTACGTGTTCCTCGCGCACAGCGTGGAAAACCTGTGGTCGATTCTGGCCATTGCGCCGTCGATCTTTTTCTGCTGTATGATGTCCACCTACCGCGGCTATTACGAGGGCATGCGCAACATGACCCCGACCGCCGTGTCGCAGGTGATCGAAGCCTCCGGCAAGCTGGTGCTCGGCATCTTTTTCGCCAAATTTGTCAAAAGCTACGGCCTGAAGCGGTTTGCCGCCGGGCTGTCCGTATTCGGCAAGGTCTGTCAGACCGAAGCGCAGGCGCTCAGCCGCATCTATCCTTATGCCGCCGCGGCCGCCGTGCTTTCCATCACCATCGGCACCATTGCCGCTTTGCTGTTCATGGTGCTGCTTTATAAGATCAAGGGCGATCATTTTACGCGCGAAATGCTGGTCAATTCGCCCCGGCCCCGTCGGTCGGATGCGATCGTCCGCATGATGATCACCATCGCCATCCCCATGGTCATCAGCGCGCTGATCATGAACGTGACCAACCTCATCGACAATTTCACCATCCGCACGCGGCTCACGCACGTGGTGCTCAACAACCTCGATTATTTCAAAACGCGGTTTGCCGCCTCGCTCGCGGCCTCGCAGACCATGGATGACAAGATCCCGACCTATCTGTTCGGCTGCTATTTTTCCGCGCTTGATTTCAAAAACATGATCACCTCCATCACCATGACCTTGGGCGTCAGCGCCATTCCCGCGCTTGCCGCCGCCCGGGCGCTGAAAAAGAACAAAGAGGTCGCGTCCACCATCAACTCGGTCATCCGGGTGTGCATGCTCGTCGCGGCGCCCGCCGGGTTCGGCATCGCGGTGCTGTCCGAACCGATCCTGAACCTGCTCTACGCCTCGACCGATTCGGCCGATATGATCCCCATTGCCGCGCCGATCATGGCCATTTACGGCTTTGTCACGTTCATCATGGCGCTTTCCACGCCGCTGACCAACGTGCTGCAGGCGCTTGGGCGCGCTGATATCCCCGCGAAGGTCATCGCCGCGGGCGCGATCACCAAGGTGATCTGCAACTTTATTTTCGTCGGCATTCCCAAACTCAACATCTACGGCGCCACCATCGGCACCATCGTGTGCTATCTGATCATCATCGTGCTCAATGTCTATTTCACCGTGAAGGTCTCCGGCTGCCGCATCCATGTGCTGTCCGCGTTTGTCAAGCCGCTGCTCTGCTCGGCGGTCTGCGCGTTTGCGGCCTATGCTTCGCAGGCTGTCCTGACCCACATTTTCACCTTCGGCAAGGCGACGAGCCGCCTGAACGGCTACAACCTTTCCACGCTGCTGGCCGTCGGCATCGCCGTGGTGGTTTACGCGGTGTGCCTGCTGGTGAGCAAGGCGATCACCTATGAAGACGTCATCATGCTTCCAAAAGGCAAAAAAATTGCAAAAGTACTTGAAAAATTTGACTTTTTGGGGTAATATAGAAAAAGTTGATGGAGAATGAGAAAATGATTGATAATTTTTCTTTTAAGTCAAACTACACATTCAGCGATCTGGTCGAGATCGTCGCGATCCTGCGCGGCGAGGGCGGCTGCCCGTGGGACGCTGTGCAGACCCACGCCACCATCAAAAAGGACCTGATCGAAGAAACCTACGAGGTCATCGAGGCCATCAACAAAGACGATAAGGCGCTTTTGCAGGAAGAGCTCGGCGACCTGATGCTGCAGGCTGTGTTCCATGCGCAGATCGAAACCGAGGCCGGCGTGTTCAACATCGACGACGTGGCCGACGGCATCTGCAAAAAGCTCATCGTGCGCCACCCCCACGTGTTCGGCGAGGTCAAGGTCGACGGTGTGGCCGACGTGCTTTCCAACTGGGACGATATCAAGCGGCAGACCAAAGGGCAAAAAACCACCACGCAGGCCATGCAGGCGGTGCCCCGTGAACTGCCCGCCCTCATGCGCAGCACCAAGATCCAGAAAAAAGCGGCCAAAGCCGGTTTTGACTGGAGCGACGTGTCCGGCGCTCTGGACAAGCTTGAGGAAGAAATCGCCGAGCTGCGCGCCGCCATCGCAAGCGGCAGCGAGCAGGACGCGGCGGAGGAACTGGGCGACGTGCTGTTTTCCGCGGTGAACGTGTCCCGCTTCATCGACGTGGACGCCGAAGAGGCGCTGACCGAGGCGACCGACAAATTCTTCAACCGTTTTTCCATCGTTGAGCAGCTGGCCGCGCGGCAGAACATCGACATGAAGCAGACCTCTCTGGCCGAGCTTGACAAGCTGTGGGATGAAGCCAAGAAAACCAAATAACGGCAATAATACAAATGTATTATAATATTATCGGAGGTAACAAAAATGAACAAAAATGAATTGATCGGCGCAGTCGCCGAGAAAGCCGGCATGAGCAAGAAGGACGCAGAAAAGGCTGTCAACGCTGTTTTTGAAACCATCACCGCGACGGTAGCGGCGGGCGATAAAGTCCAGCTGATCGGTTTCGGTACGTTTGAGGTCCGTGAGCGCGCTGAAAAGCAGGCCCGCAACCCCAGAACCGGCGAAGCGATGACGGTTGCCGCCTGCAAAGCTCCCGCCTTCAAGGCTGGCCAGGCTTTCAAGAGCGCTGTTAAATAAGTTTGTTACGCACCCTTTCAAGCTGCCGTCATTGCTTCGGCAGCTTTTCTTTTAAGGAGTACTCATGAGATTAGATAAGTATTTGAAAGTGTCCCGCATCATCAAGCGCCGCACGGTGGCCAACGAGGTGTGCGACGCCAAGCACGTTACGGTCAACGGCAAGGTGGCGCGCGCTTCGCTGGAAATCAAGGTCGGCGATATCATCGAGATCCAGATGGGCTCGAACCTGAGCCGGTATGAGGTGCTCAGCGTCAGCGAGCACGCCACCAAGGAAGACGCCGCGCTCATGTTCCGTCAGCTCTCATAACGTCCGTTTCGGGTCAAGAATAACCCCCTCAGCGGTTTCATATATTAAATTGAAATCGCAAAAGAGGGGGTTCTTTTATGGATCAGCAAAACACCGGCGTGAGCAGGCAGAACCTGATGCTGGAGGATAAGCGGTTTTTATCGGTTTCCGGCGTGGAGGACGTGGCAAGCTTTGATGAGCAGACCATCGTGGCGCAAACGGTCATGGGGGAATTGATCGTGGCGGGGCGCGAACTGAAAATCAACAGCTTCAGCACGCAAACGGGCGATCTTTCGGTGGAAGGCGATATCGTTTCACTCGGCTTTTCCGAGCGGGTCGAGCCGTCCGGCGGCTTTTTCAGCCGCTTTCTGCGCTGATGTATCTGCCCGATCTCGCGCTGCAGAATCAGACGGCGCTGCTCTCTGTCGGGTTCGGCACGCTGCTGGGGCTGGTCTATGACGCTTTTCGTCTGTTTCGTCTGGCCTGTGGCCGTAAGCGCGGCGTGTTCTGGCAGGATCTGCTGTTTTTTGTCGTGGCCGCGTTTTTAACGGTGCTGTTTTTGCTGACGGTGAACCGCGGCAGCCTGCGGCTGTTTATCCTGCTGGCCATGGCGGTCGGCTTTTTCATTTATTATTACACCTTCAGCCGGTTGGTCATGCGGGGCGGCGCGCTGTTGTTTTCGGGGGTGCGGCGGCTGCTTCTCTGTCTGGCCGGCATGCTCAGTGCTCCGCTGCGTCTGCTGCTGCTTATTTTTGCATTTTTGCGCCGAAAAGTCGACGGATTTGCGAAAAAACATAAAAAAGGCACTTGCAAAAATCCAGATATGTGATATAAATAAAGATAGCTTATTGTTTGTACCAGAACCGATTTTACTTTTGTGCGCTTTCCGCGCAACGGGTGTTCATCCATGGAAAAAAAGGAACGTGAAAGACGGCCGATCAGCGTGATCCTCGTCATCGGCGTTATAGCTTTTGCCGGCATTCTGACGATCTCGCAGATCAAGCTGCAAAAAGATGTCAAGCGATTGACCGCTGTTGCCGAGGATTATTCCCGGCAGATCTCCGCGTACGACGAAGAAAACTCCAACCTTCACCGTATTCTGCAAAACGAAAACGCTTCTGATTATATCGAGCAATATGCCCGCGAAGAATTGGATTATATTAAGCCGAACGAGCGTGTTTACGCCGATTCGGACAGTTGAAATACGAAGGAGAACAGCGTTACATGTCAATTGAAGTCGGCGCAATCGTGGAAGGCAAGGTCACCGGTCTGACGAATTTCGGTGCGTTCATTTCTCTGCCGGGCAACGTCACGGGCATGGTTCACATTTCTGAGGTGTCCAACACCTACGTGAAAGAGATCCGCGAATATTTGTCCGAAGGGCAGGAGGTCAAGGTCAAGGTGTTGTCCGTTTCGCCCGACGGCAAGATTAGCCTGTCCATCAAGCAGGCCGGTCCTGCGCAGCAGGCCGAAAAGCCTGCCCCGGCACGCCCCGCGCGCGCTCCGCGGCCGTCCCGCCCCAACACCTGGCAGGGGCAGCAGCCCTCGGCACAGCCGACCACCTTTGAAGATATGATGGCGAAATTCAAGCAGGTGAGCGACGATAAAATTTCCGACCTGCGCCGCTCGAACGATTCCCGCTACAGCCAGTCCGCCTCCCGCCGCGGCGGCCGCAAGTAAAAAACGAAACGAAAGCATCATAAGAATTTCGGTTCTTTATGATGCTTTGTGTTATAAGGAGAAAACGATGAGAGAAGTTTCCGTGAACACGATCCGCGACGCGGTCGCGTCGCTTTGCATTCAGGCCAACAAGATTTTGCCCGAGGATCTGACCGCGTGCCTGCTGCGGGCGCAAAAGCAGGAGACGCAGCCCCTTCCCGCGGGCGTGATGACCGATCTGGTCAACAACCTCGCCGCCGCAAAGGAACTGGATTGCCCCATCTGTCAGGATTGTGGCATGGCGGTCGTGTTTTTAGAGATCGGGCAGGACGTTCATTTGGTCGACGGCCTGCTGACCGACGCTGTCAACGAGGGCGTGCGCCGCGGCTATCGTGAGGGCTACCTGCGCTGCTCGGTGGTGGAAGACCCGCTGCTGCGCAAAAACACGGGCGACAACACCCCGGCGGTGATTCATGAGCAGCTTGTCGCGGGCGACCGGGTGACGATCACCGTCGCGCCCAAGGGCTTCGGCAGTGAAAACATGAGCTGCTTAAAAATGTTCACCCCGGCGGCCGGTCGGGAGGATATCATTCAGTTCGTGCTCGACAGCGTTCTCACAGCCGGTGGCAACCCGTGCCCGCCCATCGTGCTGGGCATCGGCATCGGGGGCGATTTTGAACAGTGCGCTTATCTGGCCAAAAAGGCGCTGTGCCGCCCCGTTTCCGTGCGGCATAAAAAAGAGTATTACAAGCAGCTCGAGCTGGAGCTGCTCGAGCGCATCAATCAGCTCGGCGTTGGGCCGCAGGGCTTCGGCGGGCGCACGGCGGCGCTGGCGGTCAACGTCGAAACCGCGCCCACGCACATCGCCGGGCTGCCGGTGGCGGTCAATTTCGGCTGCCACGTGACCCGGCACATGAGCCGGACAGTTTGAGACGATTCCGAAAAAACGGTTACAATTCAGTAAATTATCATAAAAATATGAAAAAACCATTGATATTATCTGTGTACTATGCTACAATAAAGCCACAGGCAGGGTAACTGAGCGAATGCCTTGCTGATGCATACAAGAGGAGATGTTACAATGAAGATCACAATAATCGGCAGAAAGTGCACCATCCGCGATTCCTTCAAAGAGCACGCTGAAAAAAAGCTGAAAAAAATTGAACGCTTTTTCGGCGATTCGGCCGAGGCAAAGGTCACGGCGACGGTTGAAAAGAACTATCAGGTCGTTGAAGTGACTGTGATGAACAACAACATGGTTTTCCGCGCGGAAGAACGGGCTGAAAACATGAACGAAGCGCTCGATCTGTGTGTGGATTCGCTCATCCGCCAGATCCGCAAAAACAAGACCCGCATCGAAAAGCGCATGAAGGCCGCTTCGTTTGACGTGCTGCCCGATGAGATCGACGAGCCGGAAGAAACAGAGTATGAGCTGGTTCGCTCCAAAAAGGTCGAGCTTCGCCCCGAAACGGTGGAAGAAGCCATCCTGAAAATGAATCTGGTCGGCCACAAGTTCTATCTGTTCTGCAACGCCGAAAACGGCAAGGTTTGTCTGGTTTACATGCGCAACGACGGCGGCTACGGCCTGATCGAGCCTGAAATTGGCTGATACTTGTTGACGAAAACGCATAATTCTTATATAATGAGTGGGAGTGGAGCGATCCACCCCCACTTTTTTTGAAAGGATGATCCGGGCGGCTGCTTCGGTCGGCTCGTTTCACACCGGTTTTCATGCAGATTAAATTTGTCATTCCCTGCCTGCTCGGCCTTGAGGGGCTGATCGCTGAGGAGCTGCGCGCCCTTGGCGCAAACGAGGTCGCGGCGCAAAACGGCCGCGTTCTCTTTTGCGGCGATGAATACCTGCTTGCGCGCGTCAACATCTGCTCCCGCTATGCCGAGCGCGTTCAGATTTTAGTCGGCAGCTTCACGGCCAGGAGCTTTGAAGAATTGTTTCAGGGCACGAAGGCTCTGCCGTGGGAAGAATGGCTCGCCGTGCGCGACGCGTTCCCGGTCAAGGGCTATTCCCTCAATTCCACGCTGTTCAGCGTAAGCGACTGCCAGTCCATCATCAAAAAAGCGGTGGTGGAGCGGCTGAAGGAAACCTATCACATCCCGTGGTTTGAAGAAACCGGGCCGGTGCATCAGATCCAGTTTTCGATTCAAAAAGACGAGGTCAGTCTGCTGCTCGATACATCCGGCGGGGGGCTGCACAAGCGCGGCTACCGTCCGCAGGCCAACGCCGCCCCCATCAAAGAAACGCTCGCGGCGGCGCTGTGTCAGATCAGCCGCCTGCGTCCGTATCATACGCTGTACGATCCCATGTGCGGCTCTGGCACGATTTTGATCGAGGGCGCGCTCATGGCCATGAACATCGCCCCCGGTCTGCACAGAAACTTTTCGTGCGACCGCTGGGCGCAGCTTGACCGGCAGATCTGGGCGGTTGAAAAGGAGCGGGCGCGGGAATTGGAAAAACGCGACTGCGATTTCGCGGCCTTCGGTTCGGATATCGACCCCGAAGCGCTCCGTGTGGCTGAAATCAACGCGCAGCAGGCCGGTGTGGCCGAAAAGATCCGCTTTTCCGTGGCTGACGTCAAAGATTTTCGCGGTCAGACCGAACGCGGCACGCTCATCTGCAACCCGCCCTACGGCGAACGGCTGCTCGACAACAAAGAGGCGGCGCGGCTTTATGCCGCCATGGGCCGGGCGTTCGAGCGGCGGCATGGCTGGTCTTACACGATCATCAGCCCGTCGGAAACTTTTGAAACCGATTTCGGACGAAAAGCCGACAAACGGCGCAAACTATACAACGGCATGATCAAATGTCAGGCCTATATGTATTTTAAGTAAGAAAGGTACAACCAACATGAAACACGTTTTTGTCATCAACCCCGGTGCGGGGAAAGGAAAAGGAAAAACCGTGGCCTTCATCGAACCGATGATCCGCGATTATTTCAGCAAAAACGGCGGCGATTACGAGATCCACGTCACCACCGAACCCTATGAGGGCATCGACTTTGTGCGCAAATATCCTGAGGGCGAGGAGACCGTGCGGTTTTACGCCTGCGGAGGCGACGGCACGCTGTTTGAGGTGGTCAACGGCGCCTACGGCAAAAAGAACGTGCAGGTCGCGGCCATTCCGCTGGGCTCCGGCAACGACTTTATTCGCCTGTTCGGCACCAAGGAACAGCTGGCCGACGTCGAAGCGCAGGTCAACGGCACACCGATCCAGCTTGACGTGATCAAGTGCATGGATAAAATCGCCATCAACCAGTGCTCCATGGGGCTGGACGCCGAGGTCTGCGCCAAGCAGGGCACCTTCAAAAAAATTCCGCTTCTTTCCGGCGAGGCAGCCTACACTGCGTCGCTGCTCTACTGCTTCATCGGCCGCATGAAGAGCACCTTCACCGTCACGATCGACGACGGCGAGCCGTTCACCCAGCCCACGCTGTTCTGCTTCTGCGGCAATTCCCGCTGGTACGGCGGCGGTTATATGGCCGCTCCCCATGCCATGCCGGATGACGGTCTGCTCGATTTTGTCATCGTCAAAAAGGCGGTGTCCCGCGCCAAGCTGCTGTCGCTGACGCAAAAATACAAAAACGGCGAGCATCTGGATTGGCCGATCACCAAATTCGTGCGCGGCAAAAAAATGACGATCCACAGCGAAAAGCCCGCTGCCGTCAACGTCGACGGCGAATGCGAATATGTGACGGACTGCTCGTTTGAGATCATCGAAAAGGGCATCACCTTCGTGGTGCCGTCCTCCTCCACTTATTTTGAGGACGTTGAAAAAGGGATCATCTGCGATTCCAAGCCGCTGAGGAGATGAGGGCATGCTGAACTGGCTGCAGGCTCACGCGGCCACGATCCTAGTGGCGGCTTTGCTGCTGGCTGCCGTTGTGCTGGCCGTGGTCAAAATCATCAAGGATAAAAAAAGCGGCAAGTGTTCGTGCGGCGGTCAATGTTCCGGCTGCGCGATGAGCGGGCAATGCCATGTTGCGGAGCATCCCGACAAGGAGTCGAAACACTTATGAACGATTTGCTGATTTTCGGCGTCGGCGGCATGGGGCGCGATACCCTGTGGCTGGCGCAGCGCATCAATCAGGTGAAGCCGACGTGGAACATTTTGGGCTTTCTCGATGATTCACCGACCGCGCAGGGCAAAACCATCAACGGATGCCCCGTGCTGGGCACGATCGAGGCCGTGGCCGCTTACCCGAACGCTTACCTGGTCTGCGCCATCGGCAGCTCCGCCGTGCGTCGGCGGCTGACCGAAAAAATGAAGGCGCTGAATCCTGCCGCCCGCTTCGCCACGCTCATCGACCCGGACGCCATCGTGGCCGACACGGCTGAAATCGGGCAGGGGGTCGTCATCTGCGCGCGGAATTACGTTTCGGTCAATTCCACTGTGCGCGATCATTGCCTCATCGGCGCGGGGTGCACCGTCGGGCATGACGCTGTATTGGACGAATTCGTCACGCTTTACCCCGGGGTGAACGTGTCCGGCAACACCCATCTGGGCGAAGAAAGTGAAATGGGCACCGGCTCGCAGATCATTCAGGGGCTGACGGTCGGCGCAAGAACCATCGTCGGCGCGGGCGCGACCGTGGTAAGGGATCTGCCGCCCGACTGCACGGCGGTCGGCGTACCCGCCCGACCGATCAAATCCCACTGATTCAATTTGAAAGTTTCGCTCAAGCCTTTTCAAAGGCTTGCGGATTCCAAAGGCGGCGCCTTTGGTCGCCGACCGC
>CAMJHI010000017.1 GCA_946405475.1 uncultured Clostridia bacterium | reverse complement strand
TTCCCCACGCCGAAACAGTCCACCGGACTGTTTCGCCTCCCCTCCTGCGCTTTTGGAATTCTCAGGTTTTCGCTGACTGCGGTCAGCGACCAAAGGCGCCGCCTTTGGATTCCGCAAGCCTTTGAAAAGGCTTGACCGAAACTTTTGTTTTTTGATATCTGTCCTCGTTTTTTTTATCAGGGTTTCGCCCGCTTTTCCTTTGAAAAGGCTTGACTGAAACTTTTATGTTCTTACCCAATTGACGAAGAGCCTAAAAAAGAGGTTCTATCATTTCGCCTTTCGCATTGAAAAAGCCCGCCTGAGGCGGGCTTTTCAGTTGGCTTCAATTGTGATCTTCACGTCAACGACGTTGCTGCCGACGTATTTTCCGGCCGAATCATAAGCGCGCACGATGCAGATGCAGGGGTAAAACCCTTTTTTCTGCGGCTTGTCAAGCTTGTCGTTGATCAGACATTCGCCGGGCTGGAGCCGCGGCGACACGTAAATGGCGTTGCTGCGGTCCTGCGGACGGTAAATGTTGAATTCCAGCAAATAACGGCTGCTTTCCGGGTTTTCAAACATCAGCGTGCCCTTGCCGTAAGCGTTCTTGAACGTGATGTCGTCATTCAAGCGAAACCGCAGCTCGCCCCTCGGCACAGCTGTGATCTGGTTTTCCTGCGAGATCACGCCCGGATGCGGCTTCGCCCGCGGGATCGCCAGCCCCCAGATCATGTGGAAAAAGCCGAGCTGCGCCAGCATCCACACCGTCAGCGCCAGAAATAAAACGCTCACCGCAGCCAGAATTGCCGCAAGCCTGACGTTGACTTCGGACGAAAACAGCTTTTTGAAAATGGTTTTCGGTTTAGCCATCGGTCATTTCCTCTTCAATTCCGACCTGAACGGTCAAAGGCGAATGCTGAACGCCGACCACCTCGCGCGTTTTGATATCATAAGCGCTGACCACCAGGTGCATGTTGTGCGTGCCGTAGGGAACCGAATATTCCAGCGTGATCTCACCGAGCGTGAAGCCCGCCGGGATGCCCCGCGTGTGCGCGCAGACGTTGCCGGCTTCATCGACGATGGTCGCCATCAGAATGTATTTGTTGTTGAACGCGTTCGACAGATTCAGCCAGCCGGGCTCGCCCTTGTCGGGAATGACCAGCTTGTCAGCCGCGTAATATTCGAACAGCTTCACGTCGCCCTTGCGTTTCATTTCACCCGCCAACCGGCTCTGCTCGGCAGCGTCCGCCTGGATCTCAAACAATTCGGTGGTGGAATAGTTCACGCCGCGATATTCCCGAATGGCCGCCTTCGGCACGGAAAAGCGCGTAGACAGCCAGAAGATCAGCGCAACGATCCCCGCCACCAGCGCGCAGAACACGAGCGCCACGGCAATGATGCGGTCCCACCGCAGATCCTTGAGCTTCAACGGTTCTTTTTTGCGCTTCGGCTTCTGCTTGGGTTTGGGCTTTGGCATGGGCTTGCCCGAACGAACCGGCTTTTTCACCGGCGCGGGCTTCGCCGCTTTTGGCGCGGTCGGCCGTTCCTTGACAGGTTCCGTGTTGACGGCGTCAGTCTTGACCGGTTCAGTCTTCACAGCCTCTGCCTTGACAGCCTCTGCCTTAACGGCCTCGGTCTTGACGGGTTCCGTGTTGACGGCTTCCGCTTCGACCGGCGGGTTGAGCTTGGCCTTGTCAGCCTCTTCCGGCGCAGCCTTGGGGGCGGCCTTCGGCGCCTGCGGCTTTTGCACCGGCGCGTTCTTTTTGCTCATATATGCGGCGGCAGCCTTTTGTTTGGCTGCCGCGTTCTTTTTTTTATTTTTTCTTTTGTTTGCCATTGCGGTCACCTACTCAACAGTTTCAGGTAAGCGAATCGATGCCCCAGACCTCACGGTAGCGGTTGAACTGAACGCCGTCGAACAAAGCGACGACCTTGAGCTGACCGTTGAAAACCGGTACGGTGCCGACACTGAAGCCGCTGCACACGGAAACGTAGCTGCCCTGCGGGAACACGACGGACGAGCCATCCATGTAATGGTAGTAACCGTCGCTGTTGACCAGCGACCAGCCGGTGCCGAGAGTGGGGGTTAAGGTAAGCTGCGGGCCCTGCAGCACGGTTTCAGTGCTGCCCGCCGTTTTATACCACTGATAGGCAAACTTGACGCGCACCGTCGATTTCATGGAACCGGTCTGCTTGGCGCGGAACTGAAGGTTGCCAATATAATTGGCGGCGCTGCTGTTGGTGATATCCACCGGAATGCCGCCTTCACCGACCTGACCGGAGACGTCCGTCCACGTATTGCCGTCGAACGAATATTCAAAATCATACTGAAAATCGCCGATGTAAGCGTTTTCATAGGTCGTGTCGTTATCCGAAGGCGCGGCGGAGGCGGAATCCGTCAGCCAGGAGTAGGTCAGAGCCGACAGCCCGAAAACAGCGACGAGAGCCAGAGCCAGCACAAGGATCGGGTTCCACGCTCGCTTTTCGGTTTGCTTTTTTTCTTTTTTCATGGCTGTTCCTCCTGAACAATCAATCATTCAGCCAGTGCCTGCCGCGCAGACATCGAAATCGTGATGGGGAACGTCGTGTTGGTCACGCCGCTTTCGCCGTGATCGACCCAGATCGCTATACAGACCGTGACGGAACCGTTGTGTTCCACGCGGATGAGACCCGCGTCGCTGTCGTCTTCCAGATCGTCAAAAGCCATTTGCGGGTTCACAGCGGGATCGATGAAATCATCGTCATCCGCAATGCTGTTTGCCGAGCAATAGGTGCGAAGCTTGGCGGCCAGATCGAGGCTGGCCGTGGTGCCGTCGTTATCGGTCGTGACGGAAGCATACTGCGTGTCGGAGCCGGTCAGCGGGAAATAGTAATAACGCAGGGAACTGGCTTCACTGCTGCCGGAACTGCTGCCGGAACCGCTGCCGGAACCGCTGCCCGTTTCCGCTTCGCCGACGCTGAGCTTCACCAGCGCGTCGAGATAATCGGCGTCGGTCCGGCTTGCTTCCACGTTGTTTGCGATCGTCACGTAGAGGTATTTCACCGCATATTCAAATTCCTGGTTGCGCGTGGCAGCGTCGGTGGCCGCTGTTTCAAGCGCCTCGCTCAACTTGGTGGTCACTTCAAAGGTCAGATTCATGTTGGCGTGAACCGTCGCGTCAAAATCAACGTCAAACGTGCCGACGTCATACGTTTTGGTCTCGCTGTCTTCCTGATGGAACCACGCCGTAGTCGGACGCAGACCGGTGTAAAACCCGATCGAAAGCGTCAGCATGAGCGCCAGAACAACCGTAAAGACGCTGCGCTTATTGAGTCTTTTCATCAGCATGATCTCCCTTGTGCTTTTGTTTTTGAGCTACAGCCAGCCGCACCACGATCAGCACGACCAGCACCGCCGCGAGCGCGATCATCAGGCCGGGCACGCTCAGCTTTTGCGAAAGGAAGCCGAGCAACGGCAGATGAAGCACCACCTTGCCGACGATGCGGCTTTGCCGGGTTGGCATTGGATCCATGGTTTTGTTGGCATCGCCCTTGGTGAAAATCTCTTCGCCCTGAATGTCGATGATGCGGTGCGTGAAGGTCTGCTCCCCCTGCAGGAAAGCGGTGATCACATCGCCCACCTGATAAGTCGGACGCGGGCGAACAAACACGACGGAGCCGTTCGGAATGGCGGGCTCCATGCTCCCCGTGGCGACAGAATAGACCTTGGTGCCGCTGACGGCCACCACCGAGGTGAACAGGAAAAACAGAATGATGACGATGGCGAAGAAGTTATAAACGATTCGGAATACTTTGCTCATGTTCAGCTGAAATTCCAGGTGTTCACATACTCTGCCTGACGTGCTTCGTAAAGTACGGTGATCGTTTCGGTCGAGCCGGCGAGCGTGTCGTTGTCGGTGTTCGGGCCGCTGTAGCAAAGCTTGTCGAACAGCGGAAGATCCGCATTGACCGCAACGGCACTGATGCGATACAGATAATGATCGGTGGAATCATAAGTCCAGCCGTTGCTGTCGGTCAAAGTCACAGCCAGCTCGCAGGTGTCGTCGGTCGGATCCCAAACGAGCGTGCTGCCGCCGTAGGTGTAGGTGATTTTGATGCGCACGTTGGTGGTAATGTTGGAACTGTTTTCAAGCGAAACCGGACCGGTCAGCAGATTCTGCTCCGGATAGATATCGCCGGCGCTTTCCACAATAAACGCGTCTGTGCCGAGCTCATACTGCACCATACCGGAACGGATGCGGTTCGCTTCGGAGGAACCGCCCTGCATCGTTGAAAACCACGCATAAGCATTCCCCGCGCTGAGCATGCCGACGATGACCGCCAGAGACAGGGCAAAAAGAATGATTCTTTTTTTCATGCGCACACCTCTTTTTTCTTTTTATTGGAGCGGATGTGTTCCACCTCAGCCGCGGCCCAAAGGCAATAGCCGACCGCGATGCTGACCTTGCCCGCCGTGGAATGCAGGAACTGAGCCGGGAAACCGACCACGGGCAAATGGAACTTTACGATGCCCCGGCAGCAGGAATACTCGGCCGGGAGCGGGTCTTCGACGTTGTTGGCGTCGCCCTTGGTGAAGATCCATTGATCGTTGGTGATGCGGACAACGCGGTGAACGAAATTCTTTTTATAGGCGGCGTTCTCAAAAACAAGAATATCGCCCACGTGGATATCCTCAAACGCGACCGGCTTGGCATAGACCAGACTCCCGCGTGAGAAGGTGGGCTTCATGCTGTCGGTCAGAACGTAATATGGGTGAAGCCCGAAAAGGCGCGGCGCCCAGGCGATGAGAACAAACAGGATCAGCACCGCCGAAAGCAGAACAAAGGCACCGTCAAGTATCTTTTTTTTCATGGTCGGTCGCCTTCGCTTTCTTGGAAAAGCCGACAATTTCCCAGGTGATCAGTGCGCTGATCGGCAGAATGATGAGGAGGAAAAACAGCTTGGGATCCTGCTTGACTCTGCCTAACAGCGAGAAAACTTTGCTTTTGCCGACGACCCTGCCGACTAAATCGGCGGCCGGCACGTCATATTGATCTTCCAAAACATTCGCGTCGCCCTTGGTGACAAAGCGAATGGACGAATCTTCTGTTTTAATTTCTTTGATGCGGTGAGTCACGACGTTGCGCTTGAGCGTGGGGTCAGACGAATAGAAGCTGATCACGTCGCCCTCTTTTAACGTGGCAGCGTCAACGCGCTTGGCGATGATCGCCGTATTCTGCGGGTAGACCGGCTCCATACTGCCGGTTTGAACCATTAAGAAGGAGTAACCGAACAGAGAGGTCACTTTGCCGTGTTTCGCATTGATCGAAACCATGACGATAAGGATAGCGAGCAAGGCCACGACAACGACCGTGATCACGCTCAGAACTGTTGAGATCGCTTTTTTCATGTTGCCCTCGTTGACTGCGGCGGATTATAAAGCGCCGACCTTGAAATCAAAGCTCAGATCCTGATAATCGTTCCCTGCTGCAGGATCCATATAAAGAACAAAGTAAATGTATTGGGAGCCGTTGCCGTTGGGGATGGTATGCTCCACCGTCAGCCCGTAAGGGCCGTTGATGATCTGACTGTTCAGGGTGGCGGTCGGCGTGGGGAAGCTGGCTTCGTTTCTCATCCAGCTCGCGTCATACTGATCGTAAAACGCGATCTTCATCATACTGCCAAGCTGCGGCGCCGAATCACCGTCAAGCACGACCAAAACCTTCGTGGAAAGGCTGGCGTCGACCTCAATGCGGAACAGCTTTTTCATGCCGGGCACGTAAAGCGCGTCGCCGTCGTTGTATTCCACAAAGTCGCTGCCGTCAAAGTGATAGAGCTGTTCCCCGTCGAAAGCGTTATTATCGGTCGGTGACGTGATGGAAGCCGCCATCTGATCGACGGAGGAAGTCGTGTTGTGCGCAAACCACGCGAGGGTGCCGCCGACCGCGATCACGACCAGCACCAAAGCCGTAAAAAGAAGCTGAAAACTGTTATCTTCTTTTTTCTTCATGTGTTTTCCCTCCATGGTTTGCTGTTTTGGTTTCGGTGGAGCGGAGTGACCCGCTCCACCGATTGTTCAATGGATCAGTTAGTCGGCGTGTAAGCCCAGTTGCCGGTCTCTCTTTGAATGCCCCAGTCACGCGGCGCAATTTCAACGGTGACAAGCAGGTAGCTGAAGCGAAGGCCGCTGTCTTCCGCCGCGCCGATCGCAGCGGACGTGCCGCTGAAGCTGCTGGTATTGCCGGAGACGGTCGCATAACCGCTGCCGCTGGTCACGGCGCCGTTGGCCAGATAAGCGGGCGAAACAACGGCGGAATTGACCTGATCGCCGACAGAGCCGGGCTGGCAATACGTGTCCATGCTGTAGGTGCCGTTCTGGTCGGGCTGGATCATCACGTTCTCGCAGATCGCGCCGGACGTGACCGTGCTGCCCGAATCGGTCGTGACTTCTGTCAGGCCGGTAACGGACGTGGAGCCGTTTTCGACCGTGATGACCGTTCTGTCACCGGCGTTGATCGCGCTGTCGGTGCTGCCGGTCGGATCGGTGAGCTCATAGTAGAGCGTGAAGATCTTCTGGACCTTGACGCCGTCGACCGTGCGCACCAGATACGGGTTGGAGACGGGCGAAACCATGCTGTAAATCACCGCGCCGGTGATACCGCCGACCTCGTCGGCCGCCACGTAATTGTTTTCACCGACCTTCTTGGTCAGGCGCATGGAATCGGGATCGACCTTGATCACGTCGGCCGTGTCGCCGTTGGCGAAGTAAGCGCCGATGCGGTCATCCGCACTGAGTCTCGCCGTGCCGTAAGTGCCAAGCTCGCTGGGCGCCGTGACGCTGGAGACCGCGTCGGTGGTGCCGATATAGTTGAGCTGGATCGCAGCCGCGGCGAAGCGGGCGCCGGCGAGGAAGGCTTCCGTTTCGATGGAGTTGACAGCCGAGGCGACCGGATAGTAGCCGTCGCCGAAGCTCGTCATGCCGGTTGCTGAGAAGTTGCCGCTTGCGGGCGCCGCAAAGGTCTGCGCGGTAAGGACCGGAGCGATGACCATGGCGGGACCGGTGATGGTCAGGCCGATGCTGTCATCCGCATAAAGGTCGACCGCGGTGACGTTGGCGGCGGGGATCAGATACTGACCGCCGGCGGTTTCGTCATAGGTCATCTGGCCGCCGTAAACGGCATTCAATACGGTTGCGTTGGTGCCGTCACCGCAAATGGCGTAGGTGTCCTTCGCGTTGACGTTGGTGGTAACAGTCACGTTTTCCATGCTCACCGCGCCGTTCGATCTGCCGAGCAGACCGGCCGCCGAAGTGCCGCTGCCGCCGTTGCCGGTGTAGCCGATCACAGAGCCGGAAACCAGACTGTTTTCGATGACGCTCTTCTGCTGAGCGCTGCCGCCCTCGGCGTAGCCGACCAGGCCGCCGATCGCGGCGCCGGAGCTGAAGGCGTTCACCGCCTTGACGGTGCCGATGGCGAAGCAGTTGCTGATCGTGCCCTGATTCATGGAAGCGACCAGCATAGCCGCTTTCGTGTTGCTGTCGCTGCCGGTGTTGGTCACGTTCACGCCCGTCAGACCCAGATCGTAAATGAAGCCGGACTGAAGCGAAGTGAACATGGCGGCGCTGCCGGTGGAGTTGATCTGCATGTTGCTGATCACGTGGCCGTTACCGTAGAAGCTTTCGCCGTAAGCGGCAAGCGGTTCAAAGGCTGTGGTCGCCAGATCGATATCGGCCACCAGCATGAGGTCGCGCATCTGATAATCGAGCTTGTCGACGTAGCCGGGCGCCGTGGTGCGAAGGAAGGCGAATTTTGCGCTGCCTTCGCCATATTCGCCGGTGCTGGTCAGCGCCTTGAACTGGCGTGCCGTTGCGATCGGGAAGATCTTGTCGCTGCCGATGCCGTAATCCTGGATATCCACGACCGGATACATGACCTTTCTGGCAATGGCAATGTCGCTGCCGCCGACAGAAACGGTCTGATTGGCCACGGCGTAAGGCAGGTTGTAATCGTAATAGATCTCGCCGTTTTCGTAGGTTTCACCGTCATACTTGACCGCAACGGGCGTTTCGTTGTTGCGGAAGATGTTGCGGTAAATGACCGTGCTGCTGGTAACGCTGCCGCTGTTTTCAACGGTGGAGGTCTTGAACAGCAGGTCGGTGTTCTTGTTGGAGCCGTTGCCGGTCAGGTTCAGGTCAATGCCCATCGGGTATTCGACCGTATCGCTCAGGTCATAGACGGAGGTGGTGAACACCGTCGCCTTATCAAAGGTCATGGTCAGCGGATACAGCAGACCGCCGTTGCCCTTGATGTTTTCGCTCTGAACGTGATTGATCGCCGTGCCGCCGTCATAACCCTGACTGCTCTGATCGACCTTGACCGCTGCCGCGATCAGGTGACGGTAAGCCTCGGAGTAGGCGTCAGACGCCGTTCCGTTGTAAACGGTTTCAGAGTAGGCCGGGATATAGGTGAGGTAATCGTTCCGATCGGCATAAGAAGTGTTCGTGTAATCAATGGCGGTGGAAGCATCGTCATTGTTCAGGTTGATGTCGTTGAGCACGCCGAGCATCTTGCTCTCGTAGTTGTTGCCGGAGCTGCTGAAGCCGGGCGCGATGATGTAGATGGTCTTGTCGCTGTCTTCGCGCGGAATGAGCGCTGCGACCGTGTTGCCGGTGCTGCCGGAAGAGATCGTGCCGTCATTGGCGGCAACTGCCAGACCGACAGTGCTGTCGGTGTTGCCGGAAGCGGTGGCACTAACGAAGCAATCCGTCATTTCAAGCGTGCAGGTACTGCTGTTCCGGCCGACCAGACCGCCGACTGCCTCATCGCTCGGGTTCGCGCTGCCGGCCACGGCAAAGCCAGCCGTGTAGCAGCCGTCAAGCGTGCAGTCGCCCACTGTGACCGCGCCGAGCAGCGCGCCGACGTTGGAGACGCCCGCATAAGAAGCGGTGGTGGTGGAGGTGAAGCAGTTGTCAAGCTCGACCGAACCGGCCGATGCGCCGATCAGACCGCCGACGTTCATGCCGCCGACGACGCTGCCGCCCGCAACGGAGCAGTTGGTGACGGTAGCGGCGACGTTTTCGCCGGTGCCGGTAGCCTTGACGATGCCGACCAGACCGCCGGTGTTGTTGCCGCCGATGATGCCGCCGTTGACCACGGTGCGCTCGTCATCAACAGTGCGGATCACGAGTGAATCCGCCACTTCAATGTGGATGTTCTTGAGTTCTGTCCCCTTGCCGATGCAGCCGAACAGGCCGGCGGCGTTGGTGGATTCATCGTTGATGTAGAAGTTCTGAATAACATAGCCGTTGCCGTCGAAGTTGCCGTAGAACGGGGAAGCCTGCGTGCCGATGGGCTCAAAGCCTTCCAGCGACGTGTAACGGTTGAGGAAGTTGGCGTCTTCCGTCATGTTCATGTCAATGTTATTCATTTGCTTATAGTAGTTTTCATCATTGATGCCGTTGCTGCGCAAAGCACGCATCACGATGAAATGCTTGGGCTGCCGGATCAGGTAAGGATTCTGCTCGGAGCCGTCGCCTTCGATCTCAATGCTGGTGAAGGACGAATTCATCTGAATGCCGTAATCGAAATTCAGCACGAGGCTGCCGATCATTTCCTTCTTTTCCTGCAGGTCGATGGTCATGACGCCGACGTTGTAGGTGTAGAACGCCGTGTTGCCGCTGTCAAGAAGAACCTCATCCATCATCATGACCGTGTTGGAATCATAGGCCGCCGAAGCCGACGCGCCGGAAACCGGTTCGCCATAGATGTCAAGGATGTCGATCTGATCGTCGCGGAAGACAAGCTTGCGTTCCGTGACCGAGCCGCCTTCGGCGGGATTGCGGAAGCGGAAGTATTTGTAGTGCTCAGTCGGCGCGTTCGGATCATCATCCAGCGGGATAAACGCATTTTCAATGTACTGCTGCGCCAGGTAAGTCTGTTCATCCGTTTCCAGATCGCCGGTGTCGGGGTTGCCCTCGGACACCATGAAGGACTGTACCTGAACCGGAAGCAGGGAGGTGTCGGCATAATAGCCGCCGTCGCCGTCTTCCACATCGGCTACATAGCGGTTGATGCGGTTGCAGTCGAAGTAAGGCAGGCGGACGCCCTGCATGTAGCCGTCAATATCGGTATAATGATCAAAATCGATCACGCACAGATCGCGGCTGCCGTAGAGCACGATATCCTGCGGATAAGAGGAACCGTAGACGTTGTCGATGTAATCGTTGATCGCGCAATACTGTTCGGTAAAGTAGACGCTGTTGCCCTGACGCGGATCCTTCAGCCTGCCGCGCAGCGCGAAGTGAAGCGCATCCACCCAGTCGGTCGTATCGTAGTCTACCCCATTGTAATAGGTATATTGGAAGGCCAGATTTCCATCGGGTGAATACTCGACGATCGCCTGCCACAGATCTTCGGCAACGTTGAGCGGATCAACGTTCGCGTCGATCAGAGCGCCGGAGGCCGCGCGGCCGATGATCTTACCGGCGTTGGTGTTGCGGTTGCGGTTGCGCTGGTTGTTCGCGCAGTCGACGGCCACGCCGTAAACGCTGTTGTAAAGGTTGACCTTGGCGGACATGATGCAGTCGGTAATGAAGTAATAGCCGTTGTCGATGTCCGTCTTGCGCGCCGCGCAGGCGATCTTGCCCACGATGCCGCCCGCCGAACCGGCGCACTTCATGGCGGTCACAGATTCACGGTTGAACCCGTTGACTTCGCCCTGAACGCTGGAGGCGTAGATCTGGATCTTGTCAAGGTACTCGGCCAGCTGCGAAGAACCGAATTCATCAGAACCGGCGATGGTGCCGATGATGCCGCCGGCCGTAGCCTCACGGTTGTGGTTGTCGTAACCATAGGTGCCGACAACGCCGTTGACGTCAACGCCCTCTTCCCCATCGTTGGTGCTGCCGATATGCAGATAATCGAGATTCTGCACGTTGCCGACCACGCCGCCCGCTGTGTTGAAGCGGTTGGTGGTGCCGCTGGTGCCGACGACCAACACGTTAGTCGGATGCTCGTCGCTGAGCAGAACCAGCGAATAAAGGTCATCGGGAGCGTAGCCGAGCTGCATACCGACGCCGGAGAAGGAAACCGACAGAGTCGTCATTTCATAATCATCGAGCGCCTTATTGGCGATCTGACCCACAATGCCGCCCGCGATCTCACCGCCGACGATCGTGCTGTCGATCACGTTGACGTATTTCACGACGGATTCGCCCTCAGACTGGGCGGCCACGCCGCCTGCGATGTCGAGCGCGGTGTTGTTCTGATCGTCGCGGTCATAACCGTAGTTTGTGGAAATGTAGGAGCCGCCGACGACCGTGCCGCTGACTTCGGAAAGCTGAGACGGGAGCTGGTCATAAGTGTCAGGATCCTGCAGAGGATCGCCGGTGATCGGGTCAGAATCGAGAAGATCGACCGAGCCGCACAGGATGCCGAACATGCCGCCGCCGTAAGAACGGATCGCACCGACGGGGTTGGCAATATGACCGCCAAGCACATGGCAATCGGTCACGTTGAGGTTACGGAAGGTCGGCGCATTGCCGATCGCGCCGGCCCGCCCGGCAATACCGCCGGTCAGGATGGTGGATTGTTCGCCGCTCTGGGCATTGGCCATGTAGGAAGAAACCACGTCAATGCCGGAAACGTCGATATTATAGATGATGGGAGCGCCGACGATCTGGCCGGCAAGGCCGCCTGCCGCTGAGGACGCGCAGTTCACACGCTTGATCGCCTTGACGTAAGCGGAACCGTCACCCTCGCCTTCGATGCTGACGTTGCGGACGATCGGCTCGGGATAACCGTTGCCCATATCATCATCGGTAAAGCTGACAGCGCCCGCCAGCACACCGGCGCAGGCTGCCGTTTCATAGGAGTTGATCACGCTGATCTTCGGGTTGACGAAGCGCACCCCGTCGATCATGGCGCCGCCGCCGATCTGAGCGATCAGGCCGGCATAGGGCGCGTCGCTGCCGGTGTTGGCCACCGCGTTTTCGGCGCGGAGATCAAGGCCGTAGATGGCGTAGCATTCGCCGCCCTCGGTCGCACCGGTGGAAACGGGAACCTCTTCGTAAGTCTGCGGATCGGTTTGCTTAAGGTTGTTCTTTAAGGTAATGTAACGGCCGCGGAACGGAACCGAAACAGGGCTGTCATTTTCGATCTCATACGGATCGATGATGGCAGCGCTGCCGGGCACGCCGTAAACGCCGAAGTCGATGCCGCTGATCTCGCCGACGATCTCAGCCATCGGCACGTCAGTGGCGGAAGAATAATCGCTGAAATAATCACGGAAGGTGATTTCCGGATCCTGCGTCGGGTCAGTCAGATATTCCGGATTCGGGCGGACAAAGTCGCCCAGAAGAGAACCGAGATCAAGGGTCTCGTCATAGCCGTTCATATCCTGACCGATCACGATGCCGTTATACATGTAATCTTCCAGAATCTGACCGACTGTCAGATAGTTGTCGTACTCATCCTTCAGAGCCGCTCTGGCAGCCGCGACCACAGGCGAATCGGACGAAAGGGTCCAGAACACGTCGTAGCACTGGATGATGCACGCATCGGCGCGGGATTCGCTGTCGGTCGAAAGTTCCGTCTGCAGCGCAGCCAGATCGGCAGCGTTGAAGACCAGGAAGACGGTGCGGCTCAGGCCGCTGACGTCGGGATCCAGTCGCCAATACTCTCTGGCGCGCACGTTGATGAAGATGTTGAACGCCATCTTCAGACCGTTCGCATAGACAAAGTGGACGGTCAGCGTCAGCTTATCGTTCAGGTCGGTGTTCGGCTTGAGCGTGAGCGTAAACGCCTGGTCGTTGCCGGGATTGCTTGCGGTCTTGCCCGCGGGATAGGCAACGTCGAAATACTCCGCGCCGTTGGCCAGCTCAACGTGGTCAAGCTCGCAGGAACGCTGCTTCGTCACAGAGCCGTTATTGGACGACAGCGTGAAATCGTGCGGCAGCGCGGAAGCAGCGAATGAATAATTCTCATCCGTTGTATCCGTTTCGAGCATGAGCACGTTTTCATGCGCGCCGGTTCCCCAATCAAAGGTGACCGTGAAAGCGTTGGTCGTATTGAACGAAGTGCTGTAAAGCTCCAGCATACCGGCTTCGTTGCGGTTGCCGGGGCTGGTGTTGATGCGGGCGATCTGATCACCGACGTCGGGCAGATCAACATAACCGTCCTGACTGACGGTGAAGTGAGAGGAGCCGTTGTCGGGATCGGCCGCCGCGCGGTTGACGTCATAACAATAAGCAGTGGCGTTTTCAATGCCGTTGAGGCACTGGCCGTGGCTGCTTGCGTTATCGAAGCCGAACAGCGCAACACAGGGATCGCTGTAGTTGGCAGTGGAGAACATGACGTGATAGAACGGTTCCCTGCCGCTGTAGGCACCGGACGTA
Organism: uncultured Clostridia bacterium; assembly: GCA_946405475.1. Classification (GTDB taxonomy): domain Bacteria; phylum Bacillota; class Clostridia; order Oscillospirales; family Acutalibacteraceae; genus UBA8612. The sequence continues at coordinate 4,343 of CAMJHI010000017.1, read as the reverse complement.
GGTACAACGGGAATGGGGATGGGCGTAGCTTCGGTGCCCATGTTGTAATGACCGAGCACAATGCCGACGCCGCGTGAGCTTTCGTTAAAGACGGAGACCTCAGAACCGGAAACGGTCTTGATAAAATCAGTCGTCACAAGGCAGTTGCTCACAAAGTGTTCGCCGGAAGCCATGTTGGCCAAATCGGTAAAGGACGGGAAACCACTCAGCTGATTACCCGGATATTTCCTGCCGGTCGCATAAATTGCGCCGACCACGCCGCCGGCCAGACCGGCATCCGAGCGCGCCACGTGAATGGTGCCGCCGATGTCGCAGCCGCTGATTTTTGTGAAGATCAGCGGAGACCAGCGATAGAACACACCGATGACGCCGCCGGTGCCGCGGTTGTAGACCGTGTTGCTTTCGTTCTCAGCCGTTCTGGACAGATCGGCCTTCATGGTGCAATCCGTAACGGTCACGCCGAACTGAGCCAATCTGGTGTTTAGGTTGATTGATTCAGGCGTTTCCAGGCAGCCGACGATGCCGCCAACGCCGTTGACCGCTTTGATGGTGGTGTTTTCATCGACCAGGCAGTTGGCAATGGTGTGATTGGACGTGTTGGCGTCAACACGGGCGAGGATGCCGCCGCTGGCCGTGCAGGGAGCGATCTCATTATATGCATCGGTATTATAGGTATCATTCGTGCCGACGAGGTCACAATCGAGCACCGAAACCGTATTGATGGCAACTGCCGACGCGGCGTAGCATTCGGTCGCGGAAATTGTGTATGCATAGCTGCCGTAACGACCGGCCGATGCAAAGTCGTCTTCAAGCTGGGAAGTATAGGAGCGCATGACGGCACCGCCGACGATCTCGCCGGTGATGGCACAGTGCTCAACGGTGACGTTCTGCATGGTGCCGGCATAAGCCATGGCAACACCGGCCGCGCCGCTGTCGAACTGAGTGGTATCGAACGAATCGTCTATCTGCTCAATATCAACGTCGCGCACGACGCAGTTGGTGATATTGGCCGCGTATTGGCTGGAATGCGCCAGAATGCCGCCGGCGCCAAGATTCGCCGTGATGCTGTTGCTGTAGGAATAATCCTTGACGTCATCGCTGTCAGCCGCGCCGATGACGCAGTTGCTGATCACGGAAGCCGCCGTGTTGACCGAAGGATCGGTGCGGTTGGTGAAGATACCGCCGACAAGACCGCCGATGTAATCCGCGTCACTGAAAGTGAAGTTGTTCAGATCCACGTGATCGATGGTGATCGGGGGCGTATTGGCCGTGCCGGGCGCAAACACCTTGCAGGCGATGGCGCCCAGATAGTTGCCGTTGGTGGTGCCGGTCAGGCTTATACCGTCAATATCAAAATTGCGGAAGGTCGCGCCGGATACATAACCGAACAGGCTTGCGCCGATGTCGCCCTGCTGCGTGGTCTCAGGCTTGACTTTCACGTTGCGCAGGACCACTTTTTCAAAACCGAGTTGGTCATAATCGACGGTGACGGTCTCAGTCGTCGCCGTGCCGAAGGTCGGCGTGCCGCCCGAGAACGTGATGGGAGTCGAGCTGAAGGTATAGGTGCCCTCCGGCAGCGTTTCAAAGGTGCCGGTGAAGGGATAATTGGTTTTGCCGACCGGAGTCAGACCGCCGGGATAGCTGCCGTCGGCCGCAAACATGTCGTCGGTGAATTCGATTGCGCCGCTCGTGTTATAGAGCGCATAGTGGCGGGACATCGCCTGCGCCGAAAGCGCTTTGTTCACGGTGATGCCGTTGGGCGTTGAGATGTTGTAGCCAATGACGCTCATGTCATACGGCGACTGGATCAGATAATAGGTTTCATTCGTCGAGACGTTGGTGGCTGTTGTCAGCGGCGCCTGTGTGGGCGACTCATAACGGAAGCCGCAGGGAATGAAGACCTCTTTGCTGCTCCACGCGCCGTCGGCGGAACCGTCGCTCAAATAGCCGACGAACGGGATGGAGACCAGAACGGCACCGAACCGCTTACCGCGGACCAAAACCGTCTTTTTGTCTCCGGCCTGATTGAAGCCGCTGGTAACCTCGGCCACGGAGTTGTCAGACCCGCGCCAGTTGTACTGAGCCAGATCAGCCGCCATGATCACGAAGCTGTCGCCGCTGCCCTCTGTGATGTCGATGCTGTAGTCGTCAGAGGTGTGGTTGGTGTTTGCGCCGGTGTCACGGAAACGAGGATCACCGCTGCCGTCATCCTTGAGGTTAACGTCGAAATAGCAGCCGGCGCCTGAGATCATCCCGTCAAGACGAGGCTCATTGGTATCGCTCATAGCGCTGTTCAGGAAACCGAACGGCACCAGATAAGAGTCGCTGCCGAAGGAGGTGTAGGTGATGTCGTAGAAAATCTGATAAGGAGCGGAGAAGAACACCGAGGGCGCATACTCATTGAAGGTATAAGCGTCGCTCTGACCGGCAGAGATGTGACCGATGACGTAGCCGCCGCAGCAGTTGCCGGAGGTGTAGGATTCCGCCGAGCCGGACAGCGCAATGGAACCGGCCAGCGCAAGATTGTAAAGCATGTAATTGGGCAGCTCGCCGTTTTCAACGTCGGTCTGAGTCCAATCATTGGGATAATAGTTGTTATAATCGTAATCGGAGGCAAAATTGACCACGCCGATCGCGCCGCCCAGCGCGCGCACGCCGCTGAGCCGGCCGTTGAACACGCTGGTGTAAACGTGGATGCCGGGCACGTAGCACAGAGCTTCCGCCTGACCTTGATACTGATTGGCACCGCCCTTGACCGCGCCGATGAAGCCGCCGGAGCCGACCTTGACTTCCGTTTCAACAGAAGGATTCTGGTTGAAATCCTGCGTATCGGACAGGTTGGCCGAATTGTGGACAGACGCATCGACCTCGTTATAGCGCAGCATGCAGCGGCCGTTTTCGTAGTAAAGATTCTGACTTGTGTTGGTGAAGGCCGTGCCGATCACGCCGCCGACCGTCACTGTGCAGAAGGTCTTCGCTTCGGTGAACGGAAGCAGGCTTTCAACGGTCGAGCTGCTGTCAACGGTGCAGTACTGGATGATCGTATCGTGCAGATACGCATAATCGAAGATGGTCTTATCATAGCCCATGGTCAGCGTATTATAATGGAACCTGACGTTGGTGCCCATGATGCCGCCAACGCCGGAAGCCAGAATGAAGCTGTCGACGTTCGAGGGCAGGATCGGATCGGACGAAGCAGAATCCGGGCAATCGCCGGCAAGTCTGGTCGCATCAGCAACCGTCGTGATCCGGGAAGCGATGACGGAGCAGTTCGTGATCAGGTCGCGGAAATTGCACATTGTGCCGTCGTCAGAATAGTAACGGATCTCAGCATCGGCGCCGACGATACCGCCGGTGATGATGCCTTCGATGCGGCTATGGTCGACCGTGCAGCCGCTGACGAAAGGCAGCAGATAATCCCAGGCTTCCGTTGAATCGCTGTAATCCCAGCTGTAGCCCTGGCCGTTGCCACCACCGATGATGCCGCCGACTGCAACATTGCGAAGCGGCGCAGCACCGATGCCCCTGTAGGACGTTTCCGTAGAGGCCACATAAGCGTTTTCAACCGAGCAGTCGACGATCGAAGCGTAAACGACTTTGGACGACATGATCGCGGAGGCGTCGGAAATGTTATAAGTGGATACGCCGATATAACCCGCAATGCCGCCGACATAGTAAAGCGAACGGCTGAGCACCTGCATTTCGGAGCGCTCGGGCGCCACATTGTCATCGGAACCGCTGACAACACAGTTGCTGAGTACCGTGGTGACATTGGAAGCACCGACAACGCCGCCCGTGTTGCCGTAAGCCATGATTTTGGAATCGGTCACGGTAACGTCAGCAGCCGTCGACGCATCGCCGATGGTCAGGCTCGTCAGCATCATTTCGGGGTTCATCGGATCATAGCTGTGCAGCGCAGCGCCGATGATGCCGCCGGCATCCATGGTAGCATACAGTTCGGAAGAATCATCCAGCGCGCTTTTACCGCCAACCGAAAGATTGGAAACGTGCGCGTCGGTGATGATGATCTCATTGGGATAATCGACCTGCTGCTCACTCCAGGCCACGCCGACCAGACCGCCGATGCCCATGGGATCGGAAAAATAGTCGGGTGAGAAGTAACCGGTCAGCACGCCTTCGTTCGAGGCAGCCACCTGGTTGGCAAAGCTTGCATTGGAATAATAGGTGGAAACTTCCACGTTATCCAGTGTGATTGCAGAAATCTCAACAGAATCGCTGTAAATCTCACCGATCAGACCGCCGACACGGCGACCTTTGTTGATGTAGCCGCTTTCACCGCCGATGACGGTGGCGTCGGAGATGTTGATGCCGCGGATGGGGAA
>CAMJHI010000016.1 GCA_946405475.1 uncultured Clostridia bacterium | reverse complement strand
TCCTCTTCTTCATCCACGCCGGTGAAAACCTCATCGCCGGTGTGGATGATGTTGAGCTTTTCGTTGACAAAGCTGCCGATGACAAAGGCGATAAACAGCACCAAAAAGACCAACAGGCACACGAGAATGCGCTTGGTGTTCTTTTTGTTGTTTTTGCACAAAAACTCCAGGAGCTTGTTGGGATAGACGACCTCCCGCTGCTCCATCGGCTTGTGCCCGCGCCGATACGGCTGGTTCTGCGGCGTGGAGGAGGAGTAAACGTCCTCATATTCCCGCCTGGTCGGTTTGTTCTCGTTCATACCCACTTTTCTCTTCCTTTGATCCGTTCCGGATTATTCTTCCGCCGTTTCATCGGCAGGCGCCGGCGCTTCGGGCTGATCTTCGTCAGAGCCTTCCTCCGTCAGAGCCGCCTCATCCTCCTGCGGCTGATCGGGTTCCCGTTCCGCCGTGGTCACGGTGACCAGCTTGTCCCCTTCTGTTACGCGCATGACGCGCACGCCCTTGGAGGTGCGGGAGAAGGTGCTGATGGAATCGGCCGGCATGCGGATGATGATGCCGCCGGAAGAAATGAGGATGATATCCTCCTCATCCTTTACGGTGATCAGCGCCGCGACGTCGCCGTATTTTTCGGTCTTGTAGTTGATCACGCCCTTGCCGCCGCGGGACTGCATGCGGTATTCGGCCTTGACGCTGCGGCGGCCGTAACCGGTTTCGGTGACGGTGAGCACGACGGCGTCATCCTTGAGCACGTCGAAGCCCACGACCTCGTCGCCTTCGCGCAGTTCAATGGCCTTCACGCCGCGCGCCGTGCGCCCGATAGCTCTCGCGTCGGTTTCGCGGAACATGATCGACATCCCCTTGCGGGTGCCGACGAGCAGATCGTCCTGCCCGTTGGTGAGCTTCACCCACGCCAGCGCGTCGCCCTCGTCGAGCGTGATGGCGATCACGCCGTTTTTGCGGATGTTTTTATAAGCGTCAAGCAGCGTGCGCTTGATGATGCCGTTGCGGGTGACCATGCACAGGTATTCGCCGTTGGACTCGGCCGGGACGCGGAGCATGGCGGAAATCTTCTCATCGGTGTCGATGGGCAGAATGTTGACCGCGTTCACGCCCTTGCCCGTGCGCGAGCTTTCGGGAATCTCATAGCCCTTGAGCCGGTAGGCACGGCCGTAATCGGTGAAGACCATGATATAGTCGTGCGTGGAGCAGGTGAACATGGTTTTCACGGTGTCTTCCTCGCGGCGGGTCATGCCCATGATGCCGCGGCCGCCCCGGCGCTGGGAGCGATAAGTGTCGGTCGGCATGCGCTTGAGATAGCCGCGCTCGGTGAGGGTGAAAACACATTCCTCTTCAGGGATCAGGTCTTCAATATCCACCTCGCCGCTCACGTTGCAGATCTCGGTGCGGCGATCGTCGCCGTATTTGTCGGCAAGAACCTTCGCTTCGTCCTTGACGATCTGCTTCACGCGGGCTTCGCTGCCGAGGATGTCGGTGTATTCGGCGATCTTCGCCTTGAGCTGCGCCATTTCGTCGAGCAGCTTCTGGCGTTCCATGCCGGTCAACTGGCCTAAGCGCATTTCAACGATCTTCTGCGCCTGGATCTCGTCGAAGCCGAACCGCTCCATCAGCCGCTGTTTACCGGTGGCCTGATCGGGCGAGGCGCGAAGGATGTTGATGACCTCGTCGATAAAATCAAGCGCGAGGATGTAGCCTTCCAAAATATGGGCGCGTTCCTGCGCCTTGCGCAGATTGTACTGCGTGCGGCGGGTGATGACCTCGCACTGGAAGGCGATGTACTGCTCGAGCATTTCCTTGAGCGACAGGATGCGGGGCACGCCGTCGACAAGCGCAAGCATGATCACGCCGAAGGAGGTCTGCATCTGCGTGTAATTATAAAGCTGGTTGAGCACCACCTGCGGGTTCGCGTCACGCTTGAGCTCGATGACGATGTGCATGCCCTCGATGGCGGAATAGTCGTTGATGTCGGAAATGCCCTCGATGCGTTTATCCTTGACCAGATCGGCAATGCTTTCGATCATCCGCGCCTTGTTGACCATGTAGGGGATCTCGGTGACGTTGATAGAAAAGCGGCCGGGCTTGTCTTCCTTGATCTCGGCCTTGGCGCGCACCACGATCTTGCCGCGGCCGGTGGCGTAGGCGGCGCGGATGCCCGCACGCCCCATGATCACGCCGGCGGTCGGAAAATCGGGCCCCTTGATGTGTTCCATCAGCTCCGGCAGCTCCGCGTCGGGGTTGTCGATGAGGAAGCACATGCCGTCGATCACCTCGCGCAGGTTGTGCGGCGGGATGTTGGTGGCCATGCCCACGGCAATGCCGGTGGATCCGTTGATGAGCAGGTTGGGAATGCGGGAGGGCAGCACGACCGGCTCCTTGAGGCGGTCGTCGTAGTTGGGCACGAAATCGACGGTTTCTTTGTCGATGTCGGCCAGCATTTCCATGGAGACCTTGCTCATGCGCGATTCGGTGTAACGGTAGGCAGCCGGCGGGTCGCCGTCGACCGAGCCGAAGTTGCCGTGACCGTCCACCAGCGTGTAGCGCATGGAAAAGCTCTGCGCCAGGCGAACCATGGCGTCGTAAACGGAAGCGTCGCCGTGCGGGTGATAGCTGCCCAGCACCTGACCGACCGTATCGGCGCATTTGCGGTAAGGCTCGTTGGGATAGAGCGATTTTTCAAACATGGTGTAAAGTATTCTTCTGTGAACCGGTTTCAAGCCGTCGCGCACGTCGGGCAGCGCGCGAGCCGTGATGACCGACATGGAGTAATCCAGAAAGGATTTGCGCATTTTGCTGCTCAGTTCCACGTCGATGATTTTTTGGTTGGCAACCGATTGTTCGTCAAAGCCCATTTTTATCACCTGATCTGCGGCCGGTCGAACTCAGCCGCAAATTTCTCTTCTTTCAAAATTAAACCTTCATCTTTTTCATCCGGCCGACGGAAAAGACCGGCCGGAACGCGCCGGGCGGCGCGGGGAGCGTCGACTCAGTCAACCGGGAAGAACGCCTTGTGAACGGCGGAAACGGCACGGTCCGCGCTCGCCAGATCGATCAGCACGGAAATCTTGATTTCGCTCGTGGAGATCATCTGGATGTTGATGTCGTTTTCATAGAGCGCTTCAAACATTTTGGAGGCGGTGCCGGGATGCGTTTCCATGCCCGCGCCGACCACGGAGATTTTCGCCACGTTGGTGTCGCAAAGAATGTCAAGCCCTTCCAGGCAGTCGATGGATTCCTTCAGGGCGGTCACGGCGGCTTCGCCGTTGGCCTTGCTGACGGTGAAGATGATATCCTTGGTGTTGTTGCGGCCGACGGACTGCAGGATGATGTCAACGTTCATGTTCATCGCGGCGAGCTTGGAGAAGATCTTGAACGCGATGCCGGGGATATCGGGCACGCCGATGATCGAAATACGGGCGACGTCGGTGTCCTTCGTGACGCCTCTGACTAACATTTTTTCCATTTTTGCTGCCTCCTTAACAATTGTGCCGGGAACCCGTTTGAGGCTGGAAAGCACTTCCACCTCAACGTTGTATTTCTTTGCCATTTCAACGGAACGGTTGTTGAGAACCTGCGCGCCGAGCGTGGCCAGCTCGAGCATTTCGTCGTAAGTGATCTCCTTGAGCTTTCTCGCGCCCTCCACCTTGCGGGGGTCGGCGGTGTAAACGCCCTCGACGTCGGTGAAGATCTGGCAGCGGTCGGCATGCAGCGCGGCGGCGATGGCCACAGCGCTGGTGTCGGACCCGCCGCGGCCGAGCGTGGTGATGTCGTCAAAACTGTTCAGCCCCTGAAAGCCCGCGACGATGACGATTTTTTTCTTGTCGATCTCGGCCTTGAGGCGTTCGGGCTGGATGGCCTTGATGCGCGCCGAGCCGTAATGCCGGTCGGTGCGGAAGCCCGCCTGCCAGCCCAGCAGCGAAACCACGGGGAAGCCCATGGCCTCAATGGCCATGGCCAGCAGCGCGCTGGACATTTGCTCGCCCGCGCTGAGCAGCGAATCCATTTCGCGTTTAGAAGCCTTGGGGTTGATCTCCGCGGCTTTTTCGATCAGATCGTCGGTCGTGTCGCCCTGCGCCGACACAACGGCGACCACGTCGTTGCCCTGCTTGTAGGTGTCGGTGATGATGGACGCCACGTTGCGCACACGTTGAGCATTCGCCACGGAGCTGCCGCCGAATTTCTGTACGATAAGTGCCATAATTCAGTACCTCCTGATACGTACCTTTCAATCAGTGTATTCGACCGCTCAATAATCCGTCACGCGGATCATGCTGCCGATGGTCAGGCCGGAAACGGCCGCTTTTTCGTCAAACTCGCGCTGGGTCATCATCGGCGTGATGAAGCCGATCTCGTCCTGCGGCGCGCCGTCGTAAGTCAGGCGTTCGATCGCGCCGAACTGCTTTTCGGCCGCCGCCCACGCTTTTTGCGGGTCGCACTTGATCGCGCGCACAAAGAACGGGCATTTGATGTCGCGGTAGCTGACCACGTAGTTGGGGATGCAGTTGTCCCACCCGAAATTCTTGCGGCGCTGGGTGTGCTTGGCGCAGTCGATCACGTCGGCCACCACGGCGCTGGCGGTGGGCAGCTTGCCCGCGCCCCGGCCGTAGAACACCACGTCGCCGATGGCGTCGCCCCGCACTAAAATGGCGTTGAACACGTCGTCGACCCCGGCCAGCTGGCTGTGGGACTGGATGAACGCGGGGGTGACCATGGCGCTGATCCTGCCGTCGCCATAACGGGTGGCGCGGCCGATGAGCTTGATCACGCCGCCCCACGCCTGCGCGTATTTCACGTCACCGAGCGTGAGCTTGGTGATGCCCTCGGTGTAGACCTCGTTGGGGTAAACGTGGTTGCCGAAGCAAAGGGACGCTAAAATGCAGATCTTGCGGCAGGTGTCCATCCCCTCCACGTCGGCGGCCGGGTTACGTTCGGCGTAGCCGAGCTGCTGCGCCAGTTTCAGCGCGTCGTCAAAGCTCATGCCCTCGTGGATCATTTTGGTGAGGATGAAGTTGGTGGTGCCGTTGAGGATGCCCGCGATCTCGTCGATCTCGTTGGCGGCCAGGCACTGGTTGATGGGGCGGATGATGGGAATGCCGCCGCCCACGCTGGCTTCAAAGAGGAAGTTGAGGTTGTTTTCCTCCGCGACCTTGAGCAGCTCGTAGCCCTTTTCGGCCACTAACTCTTTATTGGAGGTGACCACGCTCTTGCCCGCCTGCAGGCAGGCCAGCACGAAATCGTAAGCCGGGTGAAGGCCGCCCATGGTTTCGACCACGATGCCGATGGATTCGTCGTTGAGAATATCGTTGAAGTCTTTGGTGAAGAGCTTTTCGTTTTCGTCGCCCGGGAACTCGCGCAGATCGAGGATGCGGGTCAGCTCAAGGCTGGGCTGCATGCTTTTTTTCACGATGTGGTCATGGTTTTTTTTCAAAACCTCGGCAACGCCGGAGCCGACGACGCCGTAGCCCATGATGGCAATGTTCATAACGGTTCCTCCGTGGATAATGGTTTGGGGGGTTGCAAAAGATACAGGTTGCGAATTTACCGAGTTATTATACCACATATTATATATATAATAAAGAGGAAAACCCGAAAAAATTTGTTTTTTCCTAAAAAAATCGGGCTGATTCGCCGTCGCGGCGGCTTGACTTCCCCTGAGCCCCGTGATATAAAAGGACAAGATGTTGGTTCCTATACCGGAGGGTCAGATATGAAAAACAAAGCTTTGATTTGTCTGTTAACGGTCTGTCTGCTGTTCGCGCCGTTCACCTTGCCCGCCGCCGCGGCGGAAAGCCTTTCCTTTGCCGATTCGCTTTACGCGGAAAACGAGATCGCGGGCGAAGCACGGGTGACGTTTGAGTACGACAAAGCCGAACAGGAAACGCGCGAAAACACGCCGGCCATCGGGTGCCGGGTCGCCTACGTGGCCGACCCGGTGAGCGGCAAGGTGTTTTTTGAAAAGAACGCGCACGCCAAAATGTACCCCGCCAGCACAACGAAGATCCTCACCGCGCTGCTGGTGCTGGAAAACTGCGACGTGAACGACACCGTGACCATCTCGAGAAGCGCCATTGCCATGGTGCCCTCCGGTTATTCCACGGCCGGGCTGATGGCGGGCGAAGCTTTCAGCGTGAAGGTGCTGCTGCAGGCGCTGCTGATCCCGAGCGCGAACGAGGCCGCCTACGCGCTGGCCGAACACGTCAGCGGCAGCGTTTCGGCTTTTGCCGAGCTTTGCAACCGCCGCGCCAAAGAGCTCGGCTGCGAAACGCTGCACTTTGTCAACCCCAACGGCGTGCACGATAAGAACCACTACTGCAGCGCCTATGACCTGTTTCTGATCGCAAAAGAGTGTCAGAAGCACGAGGAATTCAACCGGATCGTGAAGATGACCGAATTCACGGTCCCCTCAACAGAGCTTCACCCCAAAGACGACAGGACGTACAAGAACACCAATGAAATGCTCTTTTCCGCCGCGCCCCGCTACTATCTCCCCTACTGCACGGGCATCAAAACCGGCCACACCACGCCCGCCGGGGAATGTCTGGTATCCAGCAGCGAAAAGGACGACCTAAACCTGATCTGCGTCGTGCTGGACGGCTCGATCAAAGCGAACGGGCTGAACGAGCGGTTTTCCGACACGAAAAAGCTCATGGAATTCGTTTACGGCAACTACGCCCGTAAGCTCATCGCCGACCATAACGTGCCAATCGCCCAAGTCAACGTCGAAAACGCCGTCAGCGACGCGCCCATGCTCGACGTGATCATTCCCAGCGATATCGTTTCCGTCGCGCCCAACGAGATCTCACAGGACTATGTGGACTGTCAGATCAGCATTGCCGAAGAGATCAAGGCGCCGATCCAGCTGCATCAGGTGCTGGGCACCGTCACCTACCGCGTGGACGGGCTGATCTATTCCACAAACCTCATCGCCGGGCACGAGGTACAGAAAAAACCGTTCTGGCTGTATAACACGCTGGTCGCCGCCGGGTTCGTGCTGATCGTGATGTTCATTGCTTTTTTCGTGAACAGGCGCAGGCAGCGCAAAAAGCGCGAAATGGCCGCGGCGCGCCGGAGAGCGGCGCGCGCAAGAGCCGGCGCCGTTTCCGATCCGTACCGCCGTGGTAGCCGTTGACAGAATAACAAAAAGCCATCCTGCGGATGGCTTTTTGTTATTCTTCGCCTTTTCTTTTCGCTGTTTTTTCAATCTGTCTTATGCTTTCTAAATACGCTTCTTCTACGGGAGTAAGATTTTGCACTTGATATTTTTGGTATTCGGCTTTCGCTTTATCAAGCGCCTGCCAGTGGCTTACTGTGCCGGAGCCGGTCAGAAGCTTTTCCCCTGTAGCCTGCAAAATGCTGTCAAGATGTTCCACATAATCGCTCATATACATGGGATTATGCCGCATGGCCTGAATTTCCGCAAAATCAAAGTATCCCGATACAATGTTATTCAGTACTTTTAATTCATCTTCCGTTAAATAGTTTTTGGCGACGCCTATATCTTTTGCCGTCGGGAAATCGCCGGAGAAGGTTTTGAGTCCCATAAAGGGTTCCCCCGCATCGGCACGCTCATAAATGACCTCAGCAGCGGTGTGACCGTGAGCGGCATAATGAAGCTTGTTTTGAACCATTTTGAAAAAGGCCATGGATTCGCTGCTTTTCGGGTCATAGTCAACGCTCGTTGCATACAAATCAAGTACCTGCCGGTACATGACTTTTTCGGAAGAGCGAATATCCCGGATCCTGTCCAAAAGCTCTTTCCAGTATAGACCGCCACCCAGGTTTTTCAGCCGCTCATCATCCATCGTAAAACCTTTGACCATGTATTCCTTTAATCGCTCGGTTGCCCAGCGGCGAAAACGCGTTGCAGTAATGGATTTCACGCGGTAACCAAGGGAAATAATCATGTCAAGATTATAATGGGAAACAAGATAGCTTTTCCCGTCAGCAGCAGTTGTTCGGAATTTCCGAACAACTGAATTTTCATCAAGCTCTCCCTCAAGAAATATGTTTTTGATATGCTCGCTGATATTGGATTTGCTCGTCTGATACAGCTCGCTCAGCTGTAATTGAGTCAGCCACACCGTATCGTCAATGATTTTGACATCAATCTTAGTCAAGCCGTCTTCGGTTTGATAAATCACAATATCGCCCTGATTTTCAGAACTTGTTGATCGTTTTTCTTCCACACTGTCACCTGCTTCGTTCGCTTACTGTGCTTTCGTTCACTCTGCTGCTTTCAAGGCCCGATACCTTGTGCCGGTTTCGGGCCTCCTTGCGTTTCAGATGAAAGATAATACGTTTTATGCCTCGATCGCGGCTTTCGCGGTGAAGGCGTCATAAATGCGCTTGTAGTTTTCGTCGCTGAACTTTTTGCTGCGGTCGTAATAATAAATGCCGTTCTGTTCCTGCTCGATGTTGGTCAGCTGCGTGTAGCAGAACGCGCAGCAGTACGGGCAATCCAGCAGCACCTTCGTCAGATCGCAGATGCGATCGACCGCCTCATCCTCGCTCTTGGGCATTTCGCCGTAGCCCCAGCCGTTTTCCTGACCGGGCGCCCACCACGTGCCGCCGTATTCGCTGACGAAATAGGGCTGGCCGCCGTAGGTCTGGCGATGCTTCTGCGGGTCGTGCACACCGTGATCCTCTTCGGCGGGGTTGGCGAGCCATTCTTTCAGCAGCTTGGCGTCCTGCACGTATTCGTGCACGTCGTAAACGTCGGTGATCACGTGATAGTTGCCGCTCGTGTCGATGCACGGGCGGGTGCTGTCCGCCGCCTTGGTGACGTAATAAATGCTGCTGAGCACGGCGTTGTTCTGCCGCGCGCCGTCACGGTCCCACGTTTCGTTGTACGGGCACCAGCCGACGATGGCGGGGTGAGAATAATCGCGGTCGATCTCCTCCAGCCACTGCTGCAGGAAGGGGGGCAGAGAATCGGTTTTGGTGTGGTTCGAGCCCCAGCTGGGGAACTCATCCCACACGATGTAGCCGAGCCTGTCGGCATGGTAGAGGAAGCGCTGCTCAAACCCCTTCTGGTGCAGCCGCGCGCCGTTGAAGCCCGCCGCCATGGACAGCTCGATGTCGCGCTTCAGGTCGTCGTCCGTCGGAGCGGTATAGACGCCGTCGGGGTAAAAGCCCTGATCGAGCACAAGGCGCTGGAACACCTTTTTGTTGTTGATGCAAATGGCGCCGTCGCGCAGCGACACCGTGCGCAGGCCGAAATAGCCCTTGGCGGAATCGATGGTTTCGCCGCCCTTGATCAGCTCATACGTCAGGTCGTAAAGCTCGGGCTTGCCGACGTCCCACAAATGCACCTCATCCACCGCCAGCGTCACGTTCACCGTGTTGCAAGCGGCGTCCGCCACGGCGGTGCCGACCTCGCGGCCGCCGTAATAAGCGGTGAGCTGCACCTGCGTGTCGGCGATATCGCCCGCCAGCGCCAGATCGACGTTGATGATCCCGCTCAGATCGGCGGTGCGCACCTTAACGGATTTGATGTAGGTCTCGGCCACCTGCTCGATCCACACCGTCTGCCAGATGCCGGTGGTGCGGGTGTAATCGCAGCCGTGGGAATAAAACTCCTCGCTCTGCTTGCCGCGCGGCTGCTGCCCGGGGAGCATGCGGTCGATGGCATGAACGGCGATGAGGTTTTCGCCGTCGACCACCGCGTCGGTGATATCGCGCACAAAGCCGGTGTAGCCGCCGACGTGGGGCGCGAATTTTTTTCCGTTGACCCACACGGTCGCCTCATAATCCACCGCCTCAAAGTGCAGCAGCGTGCGGCCGCTGCCCTTGGTCAGGTTCACCGTGCGGCGGTACCAGACGCTCTGCATGAAATCCTTGTATTCAATGCCGGAAAGCTTGCTTTCCGGGCAGAACGGCACCGTGATGGTTTTGGTATAAGCCGCGTCAGGCCCGTACATTTTGCGGGCGACGCCGCTGACGCCGAAGTCAAATTCAAAGTCCCATTCGCCGTTGAGGTTGATGTAGCTTTCGCGCACAAAGTCGGGGCGCGGGTATTCGCTGCGGGGGATCGTGTTCATGGTTCTGCCTCCTGCTGTCATTTCGGTTTGTGCAACCGTTGGTTTCATTATAACAATTCAACGAAAAAAAACAATCATTTTACGAAAAAACGTTTATTTCTGAAAAGAAATTATACTAATTGTATATTCTTTGAAAATTCTTTATGAGTTATTATAATTCGTATAAAGATTATTGTTGACTTTATTTTCGATGATTGATACAATTGTGAAAAATACAGAGCGAAATAGCGCGTTTTTTGAAGTCTTATTTCTAATTCTGCATTTAACTATCCGTAATTTTTTAACAGGAGGGAACTGACCATGAGGATCAGAAAGCAGGCGCTGGGCGACCGCAACATCGTCGGCGCAAGAATCGAAGCACAGCGCAAGGCCATCGGCCTGAAACAAAAAGACCTGCTCACGCAGCTTCAGATCAACGGCGTTGACCTGAACGCGTCCGGCCTTTCCAAATTGGAGGGACAGCTTCGCTACGTGACCGATTTTGAGCTGGTCGCCATTGCCAAGGTGCTCGGCGTGAGCGTCAACTGGCTGCTCGGCCTGGAAGACTGACACAAACAAACGAAAACAGCCGCAGAGGGACACACCGATCCGTCTGCGGCTGCTTTTTTGTTTGTTATTCGGCGTCGCTTTCTGTGATAAAACGGCGCACAAAGCCCAGCACCACGCGCTCGTATTCCGCGGGATCGACCAGGCCGGATTCCACGTGCCCTGCGCCGGGGAAGGAGACCTTTTCTTTTTCTTCGCACGCGCACGCGCGGTAGCAGACCTCCTGCATGGCGAAGGGCACAAAGGAATCCTCCTCGCCGTGGATGAACAGCGTGGGCGTTTGCGAGCGTTTGAGCTGATTGACGGCAGACGCCTGCCTGAAGGAATAACCGGCGTGCAGGCGGGTGACAAAATCACCGGCATACAAAAACGGGAACGCCGGCAGATGCAGCCACTGCCTGAGCTGCGTTTTGAATTCGTCATAAACCGAGGTGTAGCCGCAGTCGGCCACGCAGCATTTCACCTGCCGCGGCATCGGCTCGCCCGTGGTCATCATCACAGTGGAAGCGCCCATGGACACGCCGTAAAGCACGATCTGCGCCTGCGGGTCCTTTTTGACGATGCGCGCGATCCAGTCGCACAGATCGAGCCGGTCGTGCCAGCCCATGCTCGCCGACTTGTCCTCGCTGATGCCGTGCCCGGTCAGGTGCGGTGCGAGCACGTTCCACCCCTGTTCGTGGAACACGCGGATCATGGCCGCGATGCTTTCGACGTTGACGCTGTAGCCGTGGCAGGCGATCACCCACACGTGAGAATCACACCCGGTGTATTCCTCCGCGTGGATCCATTTGCCGCGACGGCCGATGATGGTGTGATCCTTGCGCGCCGCCGTTTTGATCCACACCGCGCCCTGCGCCATCACGGGCGATTCCACGAGCATTTGCGAAAACCAGCTGTTCTCATGCAGCCGTTTGGATTCGCGCACGGCTTTGCCCTTGAGAAACATCTGATACAGCACCTCGCCCGAAGTCACGAACGCCGTGCCGAGCGCCGCTGCCGTGCCGATGGCCGCCTTTGTGATTTTTTTCATGGCTCATTCCTCATTTTCGTTGATAAATTGAAGCAGCTTTTCCCTGCTGATGATCACGATCCCTTTGCCGCCCAGCCCGATCGCGCCGGCGGCGGTCAGCCGATCCAGCGCCCGGCTCAGGGCATCTTTGCTCACGCCGATCTGACGCGCCAGCTTGCCGAAATCGGGCGCGAGCGCGACCTCATTGCCGCCCGGCTTCTGATGCTCCAGCAAGAGCCGCGCGGTCCTGCTTTCGGCGCTGCCGCTGCCCGCGGCGGCCGCCGCGCCGCTGAGCGCGTCGATCTGTTCGGACAGAAACGCCAGAAAGCCCTGCGCCACGGCAAAATCCGCCCGCATCAGCTCTTCCAGCGCCTCTTTTGCGATCAGAAGCGCCTTGCCGTCGGCCTGCGCGGCCAAAACGTCACGGAACGACCCGCCGAACAGCGTTTCCAGCGCGAACACGCTGCCGACCGGCAGGGTTTTCACGATCCGCCCGCCGCGCTTGACCACGCAGCCGCCGCTGAGCAGCAGCCCGAAGGCCTGCGAAACGCCGTGGGCAGGGAACACGGTCTGCCCCTTGGCAAATTCGCGCAGCAGCGTGGTTTCATGCCGCACGAGCAGGGTCAGTTCCTGTTGGGTCGCCGCCGCAAAGCAGGGATGCTTTTGCAAAAGAGCGACCGCCCTTTGTTCCGTTTCTTTTCTCATCTTTTATCCGCCTTTTCGCCCAGAATGCTGCGCAGGCGGATGAGCTGCGTGTTCATCGCGCCGCTCTCGTCAAGCTCCACCACGCGCGCGCCGCGCAGATCGTCGCGCTGATAGCCGTCGTAAGTGAGCGAGCCGACGTAGCCGAGCTGAATGCCGCCGTACGTGCCGATAAAATCGTTGTAATGGTCGTGCCCGGCTAAGATCATTTTGATATCGCCGCGCTCCAGGCACGCGCCGAACAGGCCGGAATTGAGGCAGGTGAACGCCACGTCCTCATACTGTTCGCCCTCATAGCCGCACGCCACGCGGTTTTCCGCCACGATCTCGTGTTCGGGCAGGGCGATGTGCATGAGCATCAGGCCGGGGATCTTCGCGTCGTTATACGCTTCGAGCAGCTTGGAGGTGTTGTAATACCACATGATCTGCTCAAAGCGCACGGTGTCGTAGCCCGAGCTGCCGTGCATGCGATCGAGCTTGAGCTTCATCTTTTCGGGCAGACCGAGGCGCTGCGCAAAGCGGCCCACGTTGTCGTGCGAATCCATCGCCCACAGGTTGAAGGCGATTTTGTCGGAATCGTGCGCCAGAATGGGCAGACAATAATTGGCCACGCCCGGCAGCGAGGCCTCGCCCGCCTTGGACAGGCAGAACGGAAAGCTTTCGTAGATTTCTTCCTGCTCCTCCTTGCTCACGCCGTAGTTGTTGTCGTGGTTGCCGAAGGTGTGCGCCCACGGGATGCCGCGCTTGGTCATCGGCGCCGTGTCGATTTCCAGCATCTCGCGCACCTGCTCCGCGGTTTCCACGTGGATCGGTCCGCAGCCGGCGGTGTCGCCGTTGAGCATGACCAGATCGGGCGCGGTCGCCGCGACCATGGCTTCGATCGCCTCGGCCAGCTGCGCGCTCTGCCCGAAGCCGCCGTGCAGGTCGGATAAAAACAGAATGCGGAATTTGCCCTGCGCGTTGAACCGCAGGGTCTTTTTTAAGCAGAGCAGTTCTTTGAGACGAACCAGCTCCTTGATTTCTGTGCCCAGTAATTCTTTGATCGCCATTGCTTTCACCTCGATAGCTTTAGCTTACCGCAAAGCGAAAAAAAAGTCAAACGATCGACAAGTATTTGCGTGAGAAACGGCAGAAATAAGAAAGAAATTACACCGCAGAAGACTGTCTGCCAACGCCGAAACACAAAAGTTTCGCTCAAGCCTTTTCAAAGGCTTGCGGAATCCAAAGGCAGCGCCTTTGGTCGCTGACCGCAGTCAGCGAAGTCTTGGACTTCACAAAAGCGCAGGAGGGGAGCCGAAACAATCCGGTGGATTGTTTCGGCGTGGGGAACCCTCGCCGGGGGTTCCCCGGCGCGAAGCGCGAAAAAACGCCTGCGGCGCGAAGCCACAGGCGTTTGGATGAACAAGTGAGAACCGGGAAGAGCGATTATTTGCTCTTCTCTTTTTTCTCCTCTGCTTTTTCCTCGTTGCCGACAAGCTCGATGATGCACATTTCAGCAGCATCGCCGCGGCGCGGACCGGTTTTGATGATGCGGCAGTAACCGCCGTTGACATCCTGATACTTGGGGGCGATCTCGTCGAACAGCTTTTTGACAACGCCTTCCTTGGTGATGAAAGCAAGAGCCTGACGCTTGGCGCTCAGGTTGTTCGCCTTTGCGACGGTGATCATTTTTTCCGTTAAAGCACGGACTTCTTTTGCCCTTGTAACGGTTGTCTCGATCTTACCGTTTTCCAGCAGATAAGTGACCATAGCGCGAAGCATCGCCTTGCGGTGATCGCTGGTTCTGCCGAGCTTTCTGGTTCCGGGCATTAAAATCACTCCTTATTTGTAAGAATGGTTGGTTGAATCATTCCTCATCTTTTCTCAGATCGAAGCCAAGGCTTCTGAGCTTGGCGACGACCTCGTCAAGAGATTTCTTGCCGAGGTTGCGGACCTTCATCATGTCCTCTTCCGATTTGTCGATCAGGTCTTCAACCTTGTTGATTCCCGCTCTCTTCAGGCAGTTGAAGGAGCGCACAGACAGGTCAAGTTCCTCAATGGTCATCTCCAGCAGTTTTCCTGTGCCGTTGTCGTTTGTGTCGACCATAACGGGAATATCTGTGTCTTGAACGTCTGACAGTTCTCCGAAGAGACTGAGGTGCTCGTTGAGGATCTTGGCGCCAAGAGAAACGGCTTCCTTCGCATTGATGGTGCCGTCTGTCCACACTTCAAGCGTGAGCTTGTCGTAGTCAGTGATCTGACCGACGCGTGTGTTCTCGACTGTGTAGTTCACCTTCAGAACAGGTGTGTAGATTGAATCAATTGCAATCACGCCGATTACGGGCTGCATGATAGCCTTGTTGCGTTCGGCCGAGACGTAGCCGCGACCCTTGTCGCAGGTCATTTCCATGCTCAGGTGCGCGTCGGAATCCAGCGTTGCGATGACCAGATCGGGGTTGATGATTTCGACCTCGCTGCTGGCTTTGATATCGCCCGCGGTGACAACGCCGGCGCCGGAAGCGTCGATGTAAAGCTTCTCTGCGCCTTCGCCGTGGATCTTAAGGATGACGCTCTTGAGGTTCAGGACAATCTCGGTCACATCTTCTTTGACGCCCTTGATGGTGGAAAACTCGTGGAAAACGCCGTCGATCTTGACGGAGGTGATCGCATAACCCGGCAGGGAGGAGAGAAGCACTCTTCTCAGGCTGTTGCCGATGGTCGTGCCGTAGCCGCGCTCGAGCGGCTCAAGAACGAATTTTCCGTAATCTCCGCTCTCGCTGAATTCGGTCGCTTCGATTCTGGGCTTTTCAATTCCTATCATTCAGAACCCTCCTTGTAAAAATGAATAAGTTTCGCAGGCAGGCAAGGGCATTACTTCGAGTAGAACTCAACGATGAGATGCTCTTCGACCGGGACGGCGATCTGATCGCGTTCGGGCAGAGCAATCACTTTTGCTGTTGCCGCTTCAGCGTTCAGGTCAAGCCACTGCGGAACCGGGCGGGCTGCATTGGTTTCAAGAACGGCTTTGAATTTATCGCTTTCCTTGCTCTTGGCTTTGATGGCAACTTCGTCGCCGGCCTTGAGCAGGTAGGACGGGATATCGACCTTTTTGCCGTTCACGGTGAAGTGAGCGTGGGTGACAAGCTGTCTGGCTTCTGCGCGGGAGTTGGCCCAACCAAGCAGATAAACAACGTTGTCAAGGCGGCTTTCGCAGATTCTCAGCAGGTTTTCACCCGTCTGGCCCTGCTTGCGCTCCGCCATAAGGAAATATTTGTGGAACTGACTTTCCTGCACGCCGTAGTAGCGCTTCGCCTGCTGCTTCGCACGAAGCTGAAGGCCGTATTCGGAAGTCTTTTTGCGGCTCTGGCCATGCTGACCGGGCGCATACTGTCTGCGCTCAAGAGAACACTTGTTGGTGTAGCATCTTTCGCCCTTGAGGAACAGCTTTTTGCCCTCGCGGCGGCAAAGCTTACAGACCGCGCCTGTATATCTTGACATTGTAATTACACCTCCTGAAAAATAAGGTCACACACGCCTTCTCTTGGGCGGGCGGCAGCCGTTGTGCGGAATGGGCGTGACGTCCTTGATCATGCTCACTTCAAGACCGGCGGTCTGAAGCGCGCGGATGGCAGCCTCGCGGCCGGCGCCGGGGCCCTTGACGTACACTTCAACATATTTCATGCCGTGCTCGATGGCAGCCTTGGCGGCCACTTCAGCAGCGGTCTGAGCGGCGAACGGGGTGGATTTTTTGGAGCCTCTGAAGCCCATCTCACCGGCGCTTGCCCATGAAACTGCGTTGCCCTGCGTGTCGGTAATGGTGACGATCGTGTTGTTGAAGGTGGATTGGATGTGGGCGGCGCCGTGCTCGATGTTCTTGCGCTGAACGCGCTTGCGGGTGCCGACCTTTTTACCTGTACCTTTCGCAGCCACTTGTTAATTCCTCCTTCATTATTTCTTCTTGTTGGCGATTGTCTTCTTCGGACCCTTGCGCGTGCGGGCGTTGGTCTTGGAGCGCTGGCCTCTGACGGGCAGGCCCTTGCGATGACGCACGCCGCGGTAGCAGCCGATTTCAACAAGGCGTTTGATATCGAAAGCGGTTTCTCTTCTGCGATCGCCTTCGACCTTGACGTTGTGGTCAATGTATTCACGCAGCTTGGAAACTTCGTCTTCCGTCAGGTCCTTCACTCTCGTGTCGGGGTTAATGCCTGTTGCTGCAATGATGTCGCTTGCGGTTTTGCGACCGATTCCGAAAATGTAGGTCAAGCCGATTTCGACTCTCTTATCTCTCGGAAGGTCGACACCAGAAATACGTGCCATTTTACAGTTGCACCTCCGTTAATGGTTTGCGCCGGATCAACCCTGACGCTGCTTGTGCTTCGGGTTTTCACAGATCACCATGACTTTACCCTTGCGCTTGATGATTTTGCATTTTTCGCAAATTTTCTTTACAGAAGGTCTGACTTTCATTTGGAATACCTCCTCATTCTGTTTGCTATTTTGTGCGCCACGTAATGCGGCCCTTCGTCAGATCGTAGGGCGACATCTCGACCTTGACCTTATCACCCGGCAGGATGCGGATGTAATTCATGCGCAATTTGCCGGAGATGTGAGCCAGAAGCCGGTGCCCGTTTTCCAATTCAACCTGAAAGGTTGCGTTGGGCAGGGACTCGATGACGGTTCCTTCGACCTCGATCATATCCTGTTTCGACATTCCCTAAACCTCCATTGTCATGTTTGGTCGCCCTTGCCTTCGATGGCGGCAAGCGCTTTTTTCAAACTGCGATCGGTTGCCATGCTTCCGGCGTCGAGCACGGTTTTGCTCGGTGCGATGTGCAGCGGATTCTTTTGCTTGGGCTTGGCCAGCCTTCGCTCTTTTCCGTCACACAGCGCCACCGTTTTTTCACCGATGGCAACAACGGCCATCAGCTTGCCTTTATCGCGCCCGGCTTTGGAGCGGACAACACTGCCGATTTTAAGCTCCATGCCCGCACCTCACTCAATCGTAAGGATCTTGGGTCCGTCGCTCGTGATGGCGACGGTGTGCTCAAAATGCGCCGACAGGCTGCCGTCTTTGGTTTTGACGGTCCAGCCGTCGGGCAACCGTTTGACCTCCCAGCCGCCCGCGTTGATCATGGGCTCAATGGCGATGGTCATGCCCGGTAACAGGCGCACACCGCGACCGGGTGTGCCGAAATTCGGTACGCTGGGGTCTTCATGCAGCTTCGCGCCCACGCCGTGCCCCACATAATCGCGGACCACGGAGAAGCCGCGCTCCTCGCAATAGCGCTGAACAGCGGATGAAATGTCGCCGATCCTGCCGCCCGCAACAGCCGCGCGGATGCCTTCGTAAAGGCTTTCCCGCGTGGTGTTGATCAGCCGCTCCGCCTCGGGGCTGATGGAGCCCACGGCGAAAGTGGCGGCGTTATCGCCGTTGTAGCCGTTGATCGTCGCCCCCAAATCGATGCTGACGATGTCGCCTTGTCTGAGAACGCGCTTTTTGCTCGGAATGCCGTGAATGACCTCATCGTTGATGGAAATGCATGCCGTGGCAGGAAACCCTGCGTAGTTCAGGAAATTGGGCTTGGCGCCCTGGCTGATG
>CAMJHI010000015.1 GCA_946405475.1 uncultured Clostridia bacterium | reverse complement strand
TTGAAAGTTTTCATCAAATCCAGCCATTTTTTACCGTTCCCCTTACTGTTAAATTCCGGAGTACCCGTTACGTTAATTGTAACGAATCAAAAAGCATTTGTAAACAGGAACGGCCGTTTTTTCGACAACAAATAATGCCGATATTTCGCCCCTTGTTTTAGTGAAAATCACCATATGTTGATTTCGGCCTTACTGATAGCTCCGGTCAACGGTGATCACACAGTAGTAGTTGCTCTTGTGCTGCGCGATGAGGCTGCCGATCTGCTCCGTGATCTCGCGGTCGCTCTTTTTCACCGAAAACGGCACGACCACGTCAAAAATCAGGTTGGTGTGGTGCGGGCCGGACACCATGCGGAAATCGTGCAGCGAAAGGCTGTCGTCAACCTCCTTCACAGCTTCCTCGGCCAGCGCGCGGGCCTCGTTCACCCGCTCGTCGTCCGTCACGATCGGGTCCATGTGCAGCGTGATGTTCAGCCCCATTTCGGCGTGGATATCCCGTTCGATCACGTCCATCAGGTCGTGGCTTTCCATAATGTCGGTGTTGGCCGAAACCTCGGCATGCGCGCTGACGAAGCAGCGGTTCGGGCCGTAATCGTGCACGATCAGGTCGTGCACGCCGATCACGCCGTCGTAAGAAAGGATCTTGTCCTCGATCTGCTGCACAAATTCTTTTGTCGGCGGCTGCCCGAGCAGGGGCGCAAGCGTGTCGCGGAACACGCTGAACCCGGCGAAAAACACAAACCCCGCCACGACGATGCCGAACAGGCCGTCAAACGGCAGCGTGAAGCGGCGCGAAAGAAACAGCGCCAGAATGGTGAACGCGGTGGCGGCCACGTCGCTGAGGCTGTCGACCACCACGGCGTTGACGGTGCCGGATTGGATCTGTTTGCCGATGGCGCGGTTGAAAAATGCCAGCCAGAGCTTGCCGCCGATGGAAAGCAGCAGCACCAGCACCGAAACCCACGAAAAAACGAGCGGCTCCGGGTGCAGGATCTTCTGCACGGAGCTTTTGATCAGCTCCACGCCCATATACATGATCACGACGGAAACGCCCATGCCGGCCAGATATTCGATGCGGCCGTGCCCGTAGGGGTGCTCCTGGTCGGCCGGCTTGGCGGACAGGCGAAACCCCAGCAGCGAAATGCAGGAATTGCCCGCGTCCGACAGGTTGTTCAGCGCGTCGGCGGTGATGGCGATGCTGTGCGCCATCGTGCCGATGATCAGCTTGACCGCCGAAAGGAGCACGTTAAGCACAATGCCGACCGCGCCGCTGAGGATGCCGTAACGGGCGCGCACCTGCACAGAGCCTGTATTCTGATAATCTTTGATGAACAGTCGGATTAACAGCCGCGACATGACAAGGCCTTCTTTCTGATGATTGTTCCTTATTGTAATCCCATCCGCCGCTTTCGTCAAGGGCGCAGCAGCCCTTTCAGCTTTTGCTTTTCTTCCTCGTTTAGGCACCCCAGTCCCCAGACCGCCGCGGCGAAGAGCAGCAGCCCCGGCAGAATGAGCAGCATCAGCCCGCTTTTGCTCATCATGGCGCCCACCCCGAAAAGCGCCCTGCCGAGCCGCAGCAGCGCCATGCTGCCCGCGGCTGCCAGCAGCGGCTTGCCCAGATCCTCCCATGGATGCACCCGCACGGTGCAGGCGGTGGTCAGGCGGTGGAAACTCAGCGAAAAATTCAGGATCTCGCTGAAAAACAAAATAAAAACGTAGCCCCTGACCGCGTGCTTCGGCAGCAGGAACCAGACCAGCGCGACGCAAAGCGAGGAATCGATGATATTGTAACGCATGGAGGCCAGCTGCTCGTTCAGCCCCTTGAGCATGCCGTCCACCATGGTGTCGGCGTACATCACGGGCATGAGCAGGCTGAGCAGGCGAATGAAAAACGCGGGCTCGCCGCTGGCGTAAACGCAGTTCGATACGTCGGCGGCAAAGCAGAACAAAAAGGCGGCACAGCCCAGCGAAAACAGCACCGTCAGACGCAGACAGAAGCGAACGGTGAAGTCGATCTGCTTTTGCCTGCTTTTGCTGCGGTGATCCGCCAGCTCCGGAATCAGCAACCCCGACAGCGCCGTGAGCACGGCGGCGGGGTAGAGCACGATGGGCAGCGCCATGCCGTGGATGCTGCCGTACGTGTTCATGGCCTGTTCGGCGCTCTGCCCCGCTTTGCGAAAGCCGATGGGGATGAGCAGGTGCTCCACCGTCAGCAGCACTGAGCGCAGCCCCGTGCCCACGGCGTCCGGCAGGGCGATGGGCAGCAGCCGGCCGAGCCCGTAACGCATTTCGGTCAAGCCCTTGAACCGGCGCCGATCCACGCGGCAGACCGCCAGCGACAGCGCGCAGGAGACCGTTTCGCTCAGGCTCATGCCAAAGCTCACGCACGCGCACGCCTGCCCGACGTCGCCTCGTTTCAGCCGGTGCAGCGCCAGCACGGTGGTCAGCACCTTGGTCAGTTGCTCCAAAAGCTGAATGCCCGCGTATTTCAGCAGCGTTTTGCGGGCGGTGAAATAACCGCTCAGCGCGGCGGAGACCGCCGTGAACGGCAGGCTGACGGCCAGAATTTTCAGCGAACCGATCGCCGCTTCGTCCGCGATCCAGCCCCGCGCGATCAGGGGCGCGGCATAGAACAAAATCAGCGCCGCGCCGCACCCGGCGGTAAAGCCGTAGCGCAGGCAGGTCAGCGTGGCGCCGGTGGGGTCAACGGCGCTTTGCCCGAGGGCGTCGGTCACCAGCCGCGTCGCGCCCAGCCGAACCCCCGCAGCAGCCAGCGTCACCGCCAGCGCGTAAACCGCCATGATCAGCTCAAACAGCCCGATCCCCGCCGCGCCGATGCGGTTGGTGAGGTAGACGTTGAACGCCACGCCGACCGTGCGCATCAGAAAGCCGGAAGCGGTCAGGATCAAAGTGTTGAGCATCAGCAGCCTTGCGTTTCGCATGTTCGCCGTTCCTCCGTCCCTTTTTTATAAGGAATCTTATGCGGAGGGATTTGGTAAAATGCTTGCATTTCCGCGCTGCTTTTGGTATGATTAAAAATAATGATAATAGGGGAGTCTTGTTTTGAAGCTCGAATTAACGAAAGAATTCATTTTTGATCAGCGTTGTCCGACCCCGGAGTGTCACGCGTCCACCGTGCTGCCTTTGCCGGATGGCAGCGTCGGCGCGGCCTGGTTCGGCGGCACGGGCGAAAGTCATGACGACGTGGATATCTGGTTTGCCCGCCGGGTCAACGGCTGCTGGTCCGAGCCGGTCTGCATTTCCGCCGACAAAGCGCAGCCGCACTGGAACCCCGTGCTGTTTCAAAAGGATGAAGCCACTACCGTTCTGTTTTTCAAGGTCGGTAAGCCGATCGCTTTCTGGAAAACGTATTGCTGCGAATCGACCGACTGCGGCGTCACGTGGAGCACGCCGCGCGAGCTGGTGCCGGGCGATGAGAGCGGCGGCAGAGGTCCGGTCAAAAACAAGGCAATCCGTCTGTCGAACGGCCGCGTTTTGGCGCCCGCCTCCACCGAGCAAAACCATGACTGGCGCTGCTTTGTCGATATTTCCGACGACGACCTGCGAACGTGGCGCAGGACCGATTTCATCGAGCGGCCGACCCGTTACCGCAAGGTCGTGGGCATGATCCAGCCGTCGCTGTGGGAATCTGCGCCCGGCCGGGTGCATATGCTTGTGCGGACCGATTGCGGCTTTGTTTACCGCGCGGATTCCGCCGATTACGGCACAACGTGGTCAAAGGCCTACAAAACGGGCCTGTTCAATAACAACAGCGGGCTGGACGTGACGCGAACGGTCGACGGGCGGCTGTTCCTCGTGAGCAACCCCGTGCGCAAAAACTGGGGCGAGCGCACGCCGCTGACCGTGGTCTGTTCGCTTGATAACGGCAAGACCTGGGGCGCGGGCGTCGTGCTTGAAAGCATGCCCGGCGAATACTCTTACCCCGCCATCGTTTCTCACGGCAGCGAACTGCTGATCACTTACACCTGGAATCGAAAAAAGATCTGCTTTGCCAGCATCATCATTTCTGAAGAAAAGGAGAATTGACATGAAAATCGAAACCTATTCCTTCACGCTTCCCTCCAAACTCGAAGGCACGACCCTCGTCGGCAAGGTCTATACCCCCATCGTGCGCGCCAACGCCAAGGCGGTGTTCCAGATCGCGCACGGCATGGCGGAACACATCGAGCGCTATGAAGAATTCTGCACCTTTTTGGCCGAAAACGGCTATGCGGTCTACATCCACGATCACGCCGGTCACGGCAAATCCGTCATTTCTGACAAGGAGCTCGGCTTTTTCGGCGAAGAAGACGGCTGGAAAACGCTCGTGGAGGACTGCCGCACGGTCAATCAGCTGGCCGCAAGCGAGTTCCCCGACAGGCCGATGATCTTTTTCGGTCACAGCATGGGCTCGTTCATCGCGCGCGCCTATACGCGGCTTTACAGCGCCAATCTCGCCGGTGCGATCTATTGCGGCACCAGCGGCGCGAACCCGGCGGCGGGCATTGCCATCGGGCTGGCGGATATGATCGCGCGCAGCAAGGGCTCGCATTATCACAGCGAGTTCATCAACACGCTGGCGTTCGGCGCCTACAACAAAAAGATCAAGCCCGCCCGCACCGAGTTTGACTGGCTGACCAAGGATGAAGCGATCGTCGACAAATACGTCGCCGACCCGTACTGCGGCTTTTTGTTCACCGCCTGCGGCTACCGCGACCTGTTCACCGTGCTCAAATCCGTTTCCGGCAAGGCGTGGTATCAGGGTCTGCCCAAGAGCCTGCCCGTGTTCCTCATCGCCGGGGAATGCGATCCGGTGGGCGAATACGGCAAGGGCGTCAAGCAGGTTTACCGCGACCTGAAAAAGACCGGCCACAGCGACGTTTCGATCAAAATTTACCCCGGCGACCGTCACGAGATCCTCAACGAGCTCGACCGTCAGTCCGTCATGGAAGATATCGTGAAATGGGCGGACGAAAAGATTGCCGAATAATTGAAGGAAACCAATGAAAAAGCAAAAAAACAAAAGGGGCAGTGAATTGCTCAAGAACTGCCCGGAGCAAATGCTCCGCACGTATCGCATCGCTTTCATCGTTTCGTGCGCGCTCACATTCGTCACCATGCTGTTCACCCACGGCGAGAGCTTTGCCAACACCCTGTTCAGCGATCCCTACACCGCTTACGGCATCTTCGGTCACGATGATTTTATGGATTTTTTCAATTCCATTCGTGACGCGAGCACCAAAGAAGTTTACAAAAACGGCATCATCTATCCGCCGCTGGCCAACCTGTTCTTTTTTGTCCTGTCAAAAATGGTCAAGCCGGAGCTGCTCACGCTGCCCTTCATTCTGCGCAAGCAGCTTGCCGCCGACACCACCTGCCTGGCGATTTACGCCGTGTTCGTGTTCGTGTGCATGCTGTTCTTCGTCAGGATGATGCAAAAGCGGCTTGACGGCGCAACGCAGGCGCGCAGTGCCGCCGGGTTCCCGATCCTGCTGATCTTTTCTTACCCCATGCTCTACTGCGTCCAGCGCGGCAACATTCTGCTTTTGGCCATGGTGCTCACGATGTTTTTCGTGCTTTACCGCAACGATGAGCGCAAGTGGGTGCGGGAACTGTCCTATATCGCGCTGGCGGTCGCCGCGGGGCTGAAGCTCTATCCGGCGGTGTTCGGGCTGCTGCTGATCACTGACAAAAAATACAAAGAAGCCGTCCGTCTGCTTGTTTACGGCGTGCTGTTCACGTTCCTGCCGTTTTTCTTCTATGACGGGTTTGAGAGCGTGCGGGATCTGATCGAGAACCTGCGCACGTTTTCCAAGCAGTCCGACGCGCAGGTCAACTACAATTTCGTCACGAGCGACGTGGTGTCGCGCCTGCTGTTCAAAACGATCGGGCTGGATTATATGACCACGAAGAGCTTTTTGTTTTCGGCTAACATGCTCGGCGCCCTGCTCATGTATTTCATCCTGCGGGAAGAATGGCAGCGCGTGCTGTGCCTGTCCTATCTGTTCATGAACCTCGGCTCCGGCGGGCGGATGTATATCCTGATCTTCCTCCTCATCCCGTTCACGCTGTTTTTGACCAAGGGGAGCTTTCGCAGGCGCGATATCGCCTATTTCATTTTCTTTTTCCTGCTTTTGCTGTATCTGCCCTGCGTTTATTACCCGGCCTTCAATACGCCCGAAAAAATCAAGCTGGCGGGCGAGCGGCTGTGGGATAAGCCCAACAACCTCATCGCGGCGATCACGCTGCACATCATGATGCTTTATATGTTCATCGACATGCTCAAGCGCATTTCCGCCTATGAGCTGCTCAACGTCAAAAGAAAACAGAGAAAGAAAGAGAAGGAGCAGCCGTAAAACAACAGAAAGAACAACGGCCTCCCGTCACGCGGCGGGAGGCCGTTTACTGTGTCACACGTCAGGAAAGCTTCCAGATGAGGGTTTCGATGATGGCGAAGATGCGCAGGCTGGCAAGGAAGTGAAGCACGCGGCCGAGCTGCGCCTTGAGAGAATTGTCGCGCTGATAGGTCAGCGGTTCGGTTCCGTTGTCGATTGGGAACGCCTGCGTGAGCGTGATGCCGCCTTTCCCGATGAGCTGGCAGCGAACGTAAAGGAAATCCTCCGCGCCTTCGATCTGATCGAGGTCGAGCGTGTAGGTGCTGTCCTGTGCCGACTGCGCGATATCCTGCTCGGCGATCACCTTGCCGTTGGCGACCCACTGGATGTTGCTGTATTCGTTGGCTTTCACGGTCAGCTTGTGGCCGTCGACCGAAACCTCGGTGAACATCGGGTAGGGCAGACCCTGATTCTTTACGCCGATGTCTTCCTTCGGGCCGAGCACCGGGTCGGGGCCCATGACGCGGGTGTGAATGAAGAACGCGCCGCTGATCATGGTGTCGCGGATATGCGCCATGTCGTTTTCTTCCATCATGAAGGTGCTGAAGGAGGAATCAACGTCGTTGAGGTAATGAGCGTCGCTGTTGCCGAAGGCGATCACGTTTTTGCCGTAGGGCAGGCATTTCATCAGCACGTTGTCCCACAGCACGCGGTCATAGCGGGTGGGGGAGTTGTTTTCGTTGAATACCTCCATGCCCAGACAGGAATCGTAGCCCAGAATGATGTTGGCGTAATAATCCACGTTTTCGGGCTTGAAGGAAAGCGCGCGGTCACCGGCGCCGTGGAACCAGTCGCCCGGGTGGTTGATGAAGGATACGGCGTCGCCGCCGGTTTCTTCCACCAGACGAACCGCGCCCTCGTGGTCGTTTTCATAGCCGAGGTGGTTGTTGCCCACGTTTTCCGGCAAAAAGAGGCCGTTGACGTGGCATTTGGTCACGGTCAGGCCGTTGAGCTCGTTGCCGCCGGTCACGCAGGTCATGCCGTGACCTCTGGGCTTGCCGTTGACGGGGTAGGCGCCCGAGGTAATGCCTTCAAATTCTGCGTCGGTCAGCGTGTGAACGGTGTTGCCGATGATGCGCTGATAGGTGTAAAGCGGCAGCTCCACCTGTTTTTGGTTCCACGCTTTGCCGGTCACGGCGTGCTCGGTCATGGCGAGAAAATCAAAGTCCTGCCGGTAATACTCCAGGATCATGTCGCGGAAATCCACTCTCGCGTCGCTGACGAAGGAGTGGGTGTGCAGGTTGCCCTTGTAGGCGCCCCAGGCGTTGTCGCCCGACCAGATCACGTCGGCGTAGGGCGAAACGATGGTGTAATCGCCCGAAGCCGCCGATTTGACCGAAGACGGCGCGCCGAAGGCGGAGAAGGGCAGCAGGAACAGAATCGTAAGGATCACGCAGAGCAGTTTTTTCTTCATGAATGCTTCATCTCCATTATGGTAAGATTGGACTAACTATGGAAACGCTGATTCAATCAGAGTGTGCGAGGGAGCGAGAGATTTTTTCGTCAGATTGTGCAAAAAAGCCGCCGCTTTGCTGACGCAAAACAAGGATTTTTGGTGCAATATGACGGAAAAAGATTCGCTCCATCGTGCGCTTGTGATTGATTCAGTGTTTCCCTATAAAAAGCATAACATTGAAATGATTTTTCGTCAAGAAATTCACGTTGTTTTCTTGCCATTTGAATCATTTTGCGCTACAATAAACCAAACAAAGTCAAAATACACTGTTACGTAAGCAACAGCTCCAATACGAGGTGTTAAAATGAAAAAGAACCCGATCCGAACCGTCCTGTGCGTGCTCCTGTCAATTCTGCTCCTGTTCAGCGGCGCTTTCGCGGCTCTGGCCGAGGAGCCGCCGGTCGATGACCCGCCGATTGAAGACCCGATCGTCGTGTCGGAGCCGATCGACGAAACGCAGGAAACGGTGGCGCGGCTGCATATCTGTTACCACAAGGTCAATCCGAAAAAACCGACCGGTCACGTCTTTTTGTATCTGGAAAACCTGTCCGACGAAACGCTGATGGTGGGCGTTTACGATCTGCCGCCGAACGAGGGCGTTTCCATCGGCAGCTTCGGCTTCACCCGTTCGGACGGCTTCGGCATTTATTACAACACGGAAAGCTACCTGTACGCCAACGACGAGACCCCGACGCTCTGCCTTTCCGACGATCTCACCCGGGAAGAGCTGGCAAAGTTCAGCCACCGGCTGCTTTACAGCAACACGTGGGATTTTATCTTCTTCAACTGCACGGCCTTTGCCTTCATGATGTGGAACACGGCGGCCAGACCGTTCCTGATGCCGCTTTTGTTCCCGGTGTTCAGCCTGCTTCAGCTCAAGCTGTACGGCGCGGGTGAACTGCCGGGGATGTTCTTCCCGCAGCGGGACCGCATCTATCGGATGCGCGGCACGGGCAGCAACGCCCGGCTGGAAATCGTCAGTGACAAATCCATCAAGGATGAATGATGATCAATAAAGCAACGGCATGGCGACCGCTTGGTTTCCATGCCGTTGCTTTTTATTCTGTTTCGGACTCGTCCGGCGCTTTCGGGATCTCAAACCAGAACGTGACGCCGTTTTCGCGGTTGATAACGCCGTAGGGCGCCCGGTGCAGCTCCAGAATGGCCTTGCAGATCGACAGCCCCAGCCCGAACCGCCCCTGCGAGCGGGAACGGGATTTGTCGGCGCGGTAAAAGCTCTGCCAGAGGTTGGGCAGCTCGCTTTCGTCGATCGGCTCGCCGGTGTTGAACACGCTCACGCGGCAGCCGTTCTCTGTCTCAACGCTCGTGATCTCAATGCGCTTTTCGCCGTCGGCGTGCGACAAAGCGTTGGATACGTAATTGTTCAGCACCGTTTCCAGCTTTTCCGGGTCGCCGTAAGCGGTCAGCCCGGGCGGCGCCTGCGCGATGAGCTCAACGCCTTTTTCTTTCGCCAGAACGGCAAAAGAGCCGGCTTCTTCCTCCAGAAATTCCTTCACGTCAAACGGCTGCCGGTTCAGCTCATACGCCCCCGCCTCATACTTGGACAGCTCCAGCATGCTGTTCACCAGCCGGTTCATTTTGCGCGTTTCCTCCAAGATGACGTCGCAGTATTCTTCGCCGTCAGCCCCCGGGCTGCGGATGCCGAGCTTGAGCCCTTCGGCGTAGCCCTGCACGATGGCGATGGGCGTTTTCAGTTCGTGCGAAGCGTTGGAAACGAACGTGCGCCGCATGGCTTCCAGCTTGCGTTCGTGCTCGATATCCGCCTCAAGCTGCCGGTTTTTCTCCTGTAAGTCGCGCAGTGTGCGGTCGAGGGATTCAGACAGCGTGTTGATGTTGTCGCTCAGCTCCCGCAGCTCATTGTTGGTGCGGGCGGTGCATTTCTGCGAAAAATCCATGCCCGCCATGCGCCTTGTCACAAGGTTCATTTCGCGGATGGGGTCGGTGGCACGGCGCAGGAACAAATAGAGCACGACGATGACCACAAAAAACGTCGCGCCCGCCAGCAGGCTGACCTGCCGGGTGGTGGCGTTGGCCGTGTTGTTGATGAAATCCAGTTGAGAGGAAACGCGGATGAAGCCGCCGCTGTCCGGCTGTGCGGTATAGGTCAGATACTGCCGGTTCAGGCGGCTGTCCTGCTGGATCTCAAACACGCCGTTCGGCTCCTGCTTGAGGATTCTGACCGTTTCACGGTTCCGCTTGTTCATCAGGGACTGGAACAGGTCAAACTCGCTTTGCCCCAGCCATTCCGAGGCGAAGCGGTTGACTAAGGTGTCGTACACCAGCGTGCCGTTCGCGTTGTAGATTTCGATTTCAAGGTTGGATTTTGTTTCGATCTCGGCCAGCCCCGCGAGCACCTCCGCCCGGTTCCCCTGCGTCAGCGTGGTGATCTCTTTGGCTGCCTGCGCGAGCAGCCGCTTTTGCCGGTTCTGGTAGAGCGTGGTGGAAAACCGCGAATTGAGCAGCAGAATGCTCAATAATCCCGCGCAGATCGTGATCGAGGTGATGATGGTCAACTGGATGCGCAGCGGGCGGGGCTTGCGCGTCTGTGGCCGGTTTTTGAAATGGATCGCTTTCATACGTCCGGTCATCCTTCCCCGGCGCCGCCGTCGATTTTATACCCGGTGCCGTACACGGTCTTCAGGTGGCGGCTGCCCCAGTCGCCGAGCTTGGTGCGCAGCCGCGCCACGTGGGAATCGACCGTGCGGGCGTCGCCCTCATAATCCAGCCCCCAGATGTCGTCGAGCAGCTGTTCCCGCGTGAACACGCGCCCGACGGAGGAAAGCAGCTTGAGCAGGATTTTATATTCCTTGAGCGTCAGCTCCAGCGCCCGGCCGTCGAGCGTGACCACGTGGGCCGCCTCGTCCACGCACAGCGAATCCAGCTCGTTTTGCCTGTCGCTGACGGCGGCGGTTTCGGCGTGCCTCAAAAGCACGGCGACCCGCTTCATCAGCACGCTCGGGCTGAACGGCTTGGTCACGTAATCGTCCGCGCCGACCTCAAAGCCCATGAGCTGGTCGAATTCCTCGCTGCGCGCCGTGAGCAGCAGGATCGGCACGCTGCTGGTTTTGCGGATCTCGCGGCAAACGGCCCAGCCGTCCATGTTAGGCATCATCACGTCCAGAATCAGCGCGGCCGTGTCCCGGTTGCGGCGGAACAATTCCAGCGCTGCGTCGCCGTCGGCGGCTTCGAGCGCTTCATAGCCCTCGTTGGTCAGAAAATCGCAGACCAGACGGCGGATGTGCCGCTCGTCGTCTGCCACAATGATTTTTTTCATGTCTCTCGCCTCGCTTCTCTTCTCTTCTATTTCATCATACACCTTTGCCGTATGTTTTGCAAACCTGTTACATATCTATGAATAAAAAACAGCGAAACAGGGAGAAGAGAAGATGGAAGACTTTGACGAAACCTACGCCAACACGCGGCTTGGCGCAGTGAGAAAACCAAAAGAGAAAAAACGCGACTGGCTGGTGCGGCTTTCCACGGCGCAGCTGGTGCTGGCGCTGCTGGGCGCGGCGCTGCTGCTGACCGTTTCCAAAGTGTCGCCGGCAGGCTTCGAAACGCTGCGCGTTTCGTTTGAGCGCGTCATGAGCGTCGACCTCGGCGCGCGCGAGGTGCTGCGAACGATCCGGCAGGGCGCGGAAAAGCTCACCCTGCCCGTGCCGGAACCGACGAGTGAGGCGCAGGGCGGGGCGGACGGCGGCAGCGGCTGTTTTGCGCCGATCACCGCAACGGTCGAAATGGTCGTGCCCGTCACGGGGCGGATCACGTCGCCATTCGGTTACCGCATCCATCCCATCACCAAAAAGAAAGGCCTTCACAACGGCGTTGATATCGCCGCCGCGGAGGGCACGCCGATCGCCGCCGCCTTCAACGGCACGGTGGAGGAGGTCGGCAGCAACTCGGTTCGGGGCAACTACATCGTGCTCAGCCACGGCGCGAACACCAAAACCTGCTACTGGCACTGCTCCGAAATTCTGGCGGAAAAGGGGGCGGTGATCCGCGCCGGTGAGATCATCGCCAAAGTCGGTCACACCGGTTGGGCGACGGGGCCTCATCTGCATTTTTGCGTTGTCATCCACGGCGTTTATTATAACCCCGCCTGGCTGCTGCCATGAGGGTGTGGGTCAGAGAATGCTGCGTGCAGGTCAGCTTCTTTTTCTTTTTAACGGTCTGTCTGGCGCTCATCCTTGACAAGACCGACACGGCGGTGCTGGCGCTGGGCGCGGCGGCGATCCACGAAACGGGGCACCTGCTGTGCATGCTGGCGTTCGGCGAGCGCCCCGCCTGCGTGCGCGTCGCGCCCTTCGGGTTTTGCATCACGCGAACGCCAAAGGGCAGTTACCGGCAGGAGATCTTTATCGCGCTGGCAGGCCCCGCGGCGAACCTGCTGGCGGCGCTGGCGCTGTTCCTCACCGCCAAAGCCTGCAAAACATCCTGTCTCAACCGCGCCATTCTCGTTAATCTGTCGCTGGCGCTGTTCAATCTCATCCCCATCGAGCCGCTCGACTGCGGCCGCGCGGTGTTCTGTCGGCTGTGCTGCCGTACCGATGCGGCGCGCGCTGAGCGCATCGTGTTTGGGATCGGCATCGTCTGCCTCGTTCCGCTGACGGTCTGCGGCGTGCTGGTGCTGATCAAAAGCAGGTATAACGTCACGCTTTTGCTCGCGGGCGCTTATTTGGCGTATACGCTCTTGAAAAAACGGTGAGAATCGTGTAAAATGTCCGCAGTAACCTTTTTGCGGAGGAACCTATGCTTTCAAAAAAAGTGGAAGACGTTCTGCTGTCGGTGCAAAAGCCCGGCCGTTACACGGGCGGCGAGCTGAACAGCGTGATGAAGGACAAAAGCAAAGTCGATATTCGCTACGCGTTCTGTTTCCCCGATACTTACGAGGTCGGCATGTCGCATCTTGGCATCAAGATCCTCTATTCGCTGGTCAACGCGCGGGAGGACGCGTGGTGTGAGCGCGTGTTCGCGCCGTGGGCGGATATGGAAGAAAAAATGCGCGAAAACGGCATCCCGCTCTACGCGCTGGAAAGCGGCGACGCGATCGCCGATTTCGACATCATCGGCTTTACGCTGCAATATGAAATGAGCTACACGGCGGTGCTGAACATGCTCGATCTGGCCGGTCTGCCGGTGCGCAGCAGCGAACGCACTGCGCTGGCGCCGCTGGTCATCGCGGGCGGTCCGTGCGTGTGCAACGGCGAGCCGATGGCGGAATTTATCGACCTGATGCTGCCCGGCGAAGGCGAGGAAGTGACAAACGATTTGATCGACCTGCTCAAGGAGCATAAGAAAAAGGGCTCCTCCAAGCAGGAATTTCTGCGCGCCGCGGCGCAGATCCCCGGGGTGTACGTGCCCTCGCTTTACGACGTGACCTACAACGCCGACGGGACTGTGCAGCGCATCACGCCGAAGGACGGCGCGCCGGAACGCGTGACCAAGCGCATTGTGTCCGACCTCGATCACGTGTTCTTCCCGGCCGATTTCATCGTGCCGTCCATCGAGATCATCCACGACCGCGCCGTGGCCGAGGTGTTCCGCGGGTGCATCCGCGGCTGCCGCTTCTGTCAGGCGGGCTACATCTACCGCCCGATCCGCGAAAAGCACGCCGACGTGGTCAACCGCGACTGTAAGGCGATCTGCGATTCCACCGGCTACGACGAGGTGTCGCTGTGCTCTTTGAGCACGAGCGATTACACCGAACTGGAGCCGCTGCTCAATGCCATGCTCGACTGGACGGAACAGGAGCGGGTGAACATCGCCCTGCCGTCGCAGCGCGCCGACCGGTTTTCGGCCGAGCTGACGCAGCGCCTGAGCAGCGTGCGCCGAAGCGGGCTGACCTTTGCGCCCGAGGCGGGCACCCAGCGCCTGCGCGACGTCATCAATAAAAACATCACAGAAGATGAGATCCTCCGCGCCTGCCGTCAGGCCTTTGAAGCCGGGTGGACGAGCGTGAAGCTCTATTTCATGCTCGGTCTGCCGACCGAGACCGACGAGGATATCGTCGCCATCGCGCAGATGGCGCAGAAGGTCGTGGATGAATTCTATCATAACCCCAACAAGCCCAAGGGCAAGAGCGTGAGTGTCAACATCAGCGTGGCGCCCTTCGTGCCCAAGCCCTTCACCCCGTTCCAGTGGGCGGCGCAGAACAGCAAGGAAGAGCTGCTTCGCAAGCAGCAGCTTCTCATTTCGTCGTTCACCAGCAAAAAGATCTCCCTGAGCCGCCACGACACCGACGTCAGCTTTTTGGAAGGCGTTCTCGCGCGGGGCGACCGGCGGCTGAGCGCCGTGATCGAAACGGCCTGGCGCAGGGGCTGTAAGCTGGACAGCTGGAGCGAGTTTTTCAGCATCGACACGTGGCTGGAAAGCTTTGCGGCCTGCGGTTTCGATCCGGCGTTTTACGCCAACCGCGTGCGCGAGGTCGAGGAAATGCTGCCGTGGGATCATCTGGATTACGGCGTGACCAAGGCGCATCTGGCGCGGGAATATCAAAAAGCGCGCGAGGGCGTCACCACGCCGCACTGCCGCGTCCATTGCGCCGGGTGCGGCGCCAACAAGCTCAACGGAGGGGAATGCGATGCGCTCTATAAGAGTTACGCTCGCCAAAAAGGGCAGAGCTAAATACCTGTCACATCTGGATATGCAGCGCTGCATGATGCGCGCGGTGCGCCGCGCCGGTATCGAATTGTGGTACACCGAGGGCTTCAACCCGCACCCCTACGTCACCTTTGCGCTGCCGCTGCCGCTGGGCGTGGAAAGCGAGGGCGAGCCGGTCGAGATCCGGCTGGAAGGCGACGCGACCAACGAAGACGTGTTCCGGGCGCTGTCGGCCGTCATGCCGGAGGGGATCGAGGTCGTGTCCGTGCAGGATTCGACCGCCAAGCCCAACGAGATCGCCTTTGCGCAGTATCAGATCGTGCTGCAAAACGCGCCTGGTCTGGCGGACGCGATCCGTCAGGCGCTGGCTTCTGGCGATCTGCCGGCGGAAAAGCTCGGCAAGGCCGGGCGCAAAAAAGCCCTGAAGCAGATCAACTGCTGCGATCTCATCGGCAGCGCCGCCGTGGAGGAAACAAACGGCGCCGTTGAGATCAACGCCGTTCTGGCCGCGGGCAGCCAGCAGAATCTCAGCCCGCTGCTGCTGCTCGACGCTTTGAGCGCCAAAACGGGGGAGGAGCTCAAATGTCTTTCGGTCATGCGCAAGGGGCTGCTGAAAAGCGATTATAAAAAATTTTGAAAAAAAGCTTGCATTTCCCGGACTCTTATGTTATGATACTACAGCGTTTGTTGTCCGTCATCATCCGTGACGGGAATTGATGCACAATCATTAAGGCTGGCGGTCCTCTTTCGCAACCCGATACGAACGCCTGAAAATTTTACGGAGGAACTTCAAATGGACGCACTCAAACTCATCGCACAAGACAGCATCAAGGCGGAAAAGCCCGTTGCCAGAATCGGCGACACCGTTCGTGTCGACGTCAAGATCCGTGAAGGCGAAAGAGAAAGAATTCAGGCTTTCGAGGGCATCGTCATCGCTCACAAGGGCAACGGCGTTTCCGAAACCTTCACCGTTCGCCGCATTTCCTACGGCGTCGGCGTCGAAAAGGTTTTCCCGATCCATTCCCCGAACGTGGCGGCTGTGACCACCATCCGCAAGGGTAAGGTTCGCAGAGCAAAGCTGTATTATCTTCGTGACAGAGTCGGTAAAGCCGCGAAGGTCAAGCAGGATCTCAAATAATTTACCGAAAAAATCAGGAACAAGTCTTGTACTTGTTCCTTTTTTTTGTTATACTCCTATATTAGATACCTATATGCTCTGCCGAAACGGCAGCAGGTGGTGTGGTTTTGAAGATCAGAGAATACAACATCTATTATGACGTTCCGCCGAAGACCGGAAAAAAAGACAAAAGAGCGCAAAACGGCTTTGAGTGGATGCAATCCCTCATTCTTGCCATTACGGTCTTGTTTTTCGTCTTCTCTTTTCTGGTCCGTCCGGTCGAGGTGGTGGGGGATTCCATGCTGCCCACGCTGCAGGACGGCAACTGGCTGGTGGTTTCCGCCTTTGACCGCGCGCCGAAGCAGGGCGACGTGGTCATCATCACCCAGCCGGTCAAAACCGACAGCGGCGAGCCGATCGTCAAGCGCGTCATCGCCGTGGGCGGTCAGCAGGTCGATATCGATTTTGAAAACGGCGTCGTGCGGGTCGACGGGCGTGCGCTCACCGAGCCTTACGTGATGGAACTGACCCGGCGAAAGCTCGACGTCGATTTTCCTCTGACCGTGCCGGAGGGCAAGCTGTTCGTCATGGGCGACAACCGCAACCGTTCGCTTGACAGCCGTTCCACCCGCATCGGCATGATCGACACCCGCTTTGTGCTCGGCCGCGTGCTGCTGCGCGTCAGGCCGTTCGGCAACCCCGATTATATGACTTATTCTCAAGAAGGAGAGCAATAAAATGGAAGAAAACAAAGAATGGGAAGAACAAGACGTTCAGACGGAGCAGGAAGAAAAACCGGAAGAGCCAAAGAAAAAGCTCACGCTCGATCAGTCGCTGGCGGAGGTCCTTTCGGTGCTCTCCACCTCGATCATCGCCATCATGCTCATTTTCACCTTCGTGTTCCGCATTGTCGGCGTGGTCGGCCCTTCCATGCAGCAAACGCTGCACGAGGGCGACTGGCTGCTTGTCAACGCGTTCAATTTCAGGCATGATCGCGGCGACATCGTCATCATCACGCAGCCCAACGCCATTGAAGGCATGCAGAGCGAGCCCATCGTCAAGCGCATCATCGCCGTGGGCGGCGACAAGATCGCCATTGATTATGAGAACGCCGCCGTTTACGTCAACGACAAAAAGATCGACGAGCCCTATCTCAACACCCCCACGACCGACGACGAGGGCGGCTTCCCCACCAACGTCGACCCCGAAAACAACATGATCAGATGGATGATCGTGCCCGAGGGGCAGGTTTTCGTCATGGGCGACAACCGTCAGCATTCCACCGACAGCCGCTCTGCTCTCATCGGACTGATCGACGAACGGTACATCCTCGGTCAGGTGCGCTTCCGCTTTTCTCCGTTCAATCAGATGAAATTCTTCGGAGACTACGATTATGAATGATTCCCAGAAACAGGTCGTGCAGTGGTTCCCCGGCCACATGGCGAAAACGCGGCGGCAGATCAAAGAAAGCCTGCCGATGGTGGACGCTGTGACCGAACTGCTCGACGCGCGCGTGCCCATGAGCAGCCGCAACCCCGAGCTTGACGAGCTGACCGCCGGCAAGCCGCGCATCGTGCTGCTCAACAAGTGCGACGTGGCCGACGAAAAAGCCACGAAAGAATGGCTCGACTGGTTTGCCAAAAACGGCGCCGCCGCCATGGCGGTGGATTGCCGCAGCGGCAAGGGGCTGCAGGGCTATACCGCGCTGGTGCGCCGCGTGCTGGCCGAGCGCATCCGCCTCAACGAAGAAAAGGGCATGCCCGGCAAGCCGCTTCGCATTATGGTCGTCGGCATCCCCAACACGGGCAAATCCTCGTTCATCAACCGCTGCATCGGCTTCGGCAAGGCGCAGGTGGCCGACCGCCCCGGCGTGACCCGCAGCAACAAATGGTTCGTCATCGGCAACGGCATTGAATTGCTTGATACCCCCGGCGTGCTGTGGCCGAAGTTTGAAGACCCGGTCGTCGGCGACCGCCTTTCCTTCATCGGTTCGGTGAAGGATGAGGTCGTTGACGTTGAAACCATGGCCGTGCGCCTGCTGGCAGTGCTCGCGCGCGATTACCGCCCGCAGCTGCTCGAACGCTATAAGCTTGACAGCGTCGACGGGCTCGAGCCCTACGAAATTCTTGAAAAAATCGGCCGCAAGCGCGGCATGCTCGTCAGCGGGGGCGAGGTCAACACCGAACGCGCCTCCGTCATGCTGCTCGATGAATACCGCGCCGGCAAATTGGGGCGCATCACGCTTGAAAGGCCGTGTGACTATGCCTGATCATTCGTTTGAAGACGCCGCGCGCGCCCAAGGCTTTGCGCTGGTCTGCGGCGTGGATGAAGCCGGCCGCGGGCCGCTGGCGGGCCCTGTCTGCGCAGCGGCGGTGATCTTACTGCCCGGCTGTGAGATCGACGGGCTGAACGATTCCAAAAAGCTCACCGAAAAAAAGCGCGAGGCGCTGTTTCCGGTCATTCAGCAGCAGGCGCTCGCGTGGTCGGTTGCCTATGCCGAGGTCGAAGAGATCGACTCGCTCAATATTCTGCAGGCGACGTTTCTGGCCATGCGCCGCGCGGTCGAAGGGCTGTCGCTTCCGGCCGATTACGCGCTGATCGACGGCAACCGCCTGCCGCCGCTGGCCATTCCGGGCGAAACAGTGGTCAAGGGCGATTCCCGCTCCA
>CAMJHI010000014.1 GCA_946405475.1 uncultured Clostridia bacterium | reverse complement strand
GCGGTCGGCGACCAAAGGCGCCGCCTTTGGAATCCGCAAGCCTTTGAAAAGGCTTAACCGAAACTTTTGTTTTGAAAGCAAGTGAATGGTCAAAAAAATCTGCCGGGCGGCTTCGTCCGGCAGATTTTCTGTTTCTTATGTTATTCTTCGATCGACACCATCTGGTGGATGAGCACCTTCGGTACGGTGAAATCGACGCGGCCGTTTTGATACGTGAACGGGATCGGCTCGTTCTGCGGCGCGAGCAGCACCTTCGTCGGCTGCTTTTCGCAGCGGACGCTCGCCTTTACGTCATAGAGCGGCACCACGTCCTCGATCACTTCCACGTCCGTGCCGCGCTTGGTGGTGTGGGCAAAGAGCAAATGCAGCACTTTTCGGCCGGGCTGCTCGGTGAGCGTGGCCACGCCGCGGTCGGGCAGGTCGGTGCGGATGTATTTCTGTTCGCCCAGCAGCTCATTGAGCACGTGGACGACCAATTCCTTGATGTGATAGTCGCCGTTCGTGGCGTAGTTGGTGAAGATCTCCCAGCCGATGTAGGCGACGTTCCCCTTTTTGATCACGGCGGGGTAGGTCAGCGCGCGGTTGTTCGGCGCGTGCTGATGCGAGCAGAAATGGTGAACGGTGCGGTTGAAATAGGGGTTCTGCGCCGTGGCGAGCACCTCGGCGTCGACGTTGTCGAACAGATAGGACTGCGCCGCCATGAAGTATTCCGTTGTGCCGTTGACCGTTTCAAAGCCGGGGATATAATAGTTGGGCTTGAATTCGTTCGCGCCCCGGAACACCGCGCCGGTGTCGAGCGCAAACGCGCCGGTTTCATCCACGCCGGAACGGCCGGTGAGCAGCACCTTGCCGCCGTTGGCCGCGTATTGCCGCACGCGCTCCTTCAGTTCGCCCGTGAGCGGGATCAGATCGGGCAGGATCAGCAGCTCATATTGGCTGAAATCGGCGTCGGGGTCGATGAAATCATAAAGCTGCTTGTCTTCCAGCAAAATGCGGTTCGCGCCCACGTCGCAGTTGGAATACTGCTTGGCGCGGTCGGCATAAAACGCCTCGGCGCTGATGACGGCGATGTTGGAAATATTTTTGGCGCCCTTGCACCACGGCTCCTTCTGTTCGGCCTCGGCATAAGCCTGACCGATGAGGCGGAACGTGGACGGGTTGAGCCTGCCCTCGGGGTGCATCTGATCGCCGATGGAACAGCCCGCGCCCAGCGCCTGCGAAAGCGCGACCTCATACCGCAGGGCGTTGGGGTGCTTGAAGCCGCCGAATTCGCCCCACGAGCGGTGGAATTTGCCCGTCATGCCCAGAAAGTCACAGCCCAGCGTGCGCACGTAAGCCGCCGAAAGCGGAAAATGGTCGTATCCCCAGCCGCCGGTGGGCAGGCTTTCCAGCTCCAGATGCGTGTCGGTGTCGATCAGATCGCGGCGGCCCTTGAGAATGTGGCCGCTGTTGTGGAAGATCGTGGCGGTCTGGCTGTGCCTGCGCACCACGCGCTCCACTTCGTCGAGATAGTGGCGGTAAACCAGCTTGCCGAAGGTTACCGCGTCCTCATCCTTCGTAAAATCCAGCCCCATGGCGGTCATATCGCGGCGGCACTTGGCGCAGTAGCACGTGCGCTCCGCCAGAATATCGAGGAAGATGCCGCAGGGGTTGTAGACCTCCATCACCTCGTCGATCTCCGCCAGCAGCTTATCCAGATAAGGCGTGTTCAGGCACAGCAGATGAAAACGCACCGTGAACGGGTCGCCGTAATCGTTGCGGCCGTCCTTGTTGCGCTGCAGCCATTCCGGGTGCAGCATCGCGTCCTTTTCATCCAGCCCGGCGGAAATGTAGACCGGCGCTTTCACGCCGATCTCCTTACAGGCCTCCAGCTGAGCGCCGAGCAGGTCGAATCTGAGCCCCGGGTGCATTTCGTTGACCTTGCTCGGGTGGTAGGAATAGCCGTGATGGCACTTGGAAAACACGGTGATGGAATTAACGTGACCCTCCTGCAGGGTCTTCTGCCACTCCTCTTTGTCGAACCGGTCGCCCACAACGGGAATGGCGGGTGACGTGTGAAAATCGAGATGAACCTGACGGGCTCTGAAATCGTCCATAGTGTCCCTCCGTAATTCAGTTTTGGTAATTTAGATAAAAAAACTATAAATCAACCTGTTTTATTTGTCAAGGTCTTGCACAAAATCCGAAACCGTGCTATACTGCAACAGTATTGATTCTGCCGTATCCGTCGGTTAGCATTCGGTAACTATTGGATGGGCGGCATCCATTTTGAACAAGAACGGAGAATGAACATGAAAGCATTGCTGAAAAAGGGTCTTTCCCTGCTGCTGGTCGCAGCGTTGTTCCTCACGGCGGCGCCCGCCTCGGTGCTGGCGCAGGAACCGGTGGAACGGGGCGAGCTGAAGGTTGCGATCGTGACCGACGTTCACTACTTTGCCCCCGAAAACGTCGACGACCCGGTCGAAATGGAGCGGGTGTGCCGCCAGACCATTTCCACCACCTTCATGAGCGACGCCATTTTGTTTTCGGCGCTGGCCAGCCTGAAGGATAAGATCGCCAAAGGGATGATCGACTGCGTCTTCATGCCCGGCGACCTGACCCGCAACGGCGACATGGTGAGCATGAAAAAGCTTGCTCAGATCATGGAAAAATTTGAGCAGGATACCGGCGTGCCGGTCTACGTGACCAACGGCAACCACGACATCAACAACCACCGGGCGGACGTGTTCCGCAACGGCGATTTTCAAAAGATCAACACCCCCGTCACGGCTGACGATTTCCGCGAGATCTTCAAAAACCTCGGCTACGACATGGCGCTTGACACCTACACCCCGCCCAAGGGCAAAGAAGCCGGGGCGCTGAGCTATTTTGCCGAACTGCCGCGCGGCTATCGCCTGATGGTGATGGACGGCGGCCGCTATTCGCCCGACAACACCGAAAAGAAGGCCTACAGCCAGGAAACCGGCGGCAACCTGCCCGAAGGGCTGCTCAACTGGGCGGTCGACACCACGCGGGAAGCGACCGATGACGGCTACACCGTGCTGGGCATGACCCACTGGAACCTGATCCCGCATTTTGACCGCGAGATCGACCTGTTCAAGGATTTCTGCATGGTGGATTGTGAAAACGTGCGCGACCGTCTGGCCGACGCCGGCATGCACTACTGCTTCACCGGCCACCTCCACA
The DNA here is from genome assembly GCA_946405475.1 of uncultured Clostridia bacterium. Classification (GTDB taxonomy): domain Bacteria; phylum Bacillota; class Clostridia; order Oscillospirales; family Acutalibacteraceae; genus UBA8612. Next base: position 15,844 of record CAMJHI010000014.1, on the reverse strand, counting down.
ACCACGACATTGCCTCCTACGTCACCGACAACGGCAACATCTTTTACGATATCGCCACGTCCTCGCTGATGAACTTCCCGAACCTGTACCGCGTGATGACCTTTGACAATTCGCAGGCCGATCACGTGACGGTCAGCGACCAAACCTATTCGTGCGACGACGTGCTGCCGGTCACCGTCAACGGCGTCACCTACCCGCAGCCCATCCGCTACACGACCTTCGACATCAACTACACGGGCAAAAAGGGCGCGAAGAAGCTCGCCATGGGCTTCATTGAGCACTTTGCCGAACTGTATCTGCCGCAGATCGAAGCGGCGGGCGGCCTTTACAACTTCTTGACCGAACAGATGGATCTGGAGGGCACGTTTGATTCGCTGCTCAAGGGCGGCGTCAAGCTCGGCCCCATCACCGTGCTGGGCGCCAAAAACCTGCTGGGGCTGACGAAGAACCTCTGCGATCAGGTCGACCGCGCCTATCTGTCCGACCCGGCCAAGGTTTACGCCATGGTTTCCGATCTGCTGGATTCGCTGATCAATCTGCAGATCAGCGACGTGCCCTGCACCAAATTCATCGACGAATACGGCTTCGGCGATCCCTCCCGGGGCGGCACGCTGGAGGAACTGGGCTCCAGCCTTCTGCTCTATTTCTACGGCGCGGAATATGACACGAGCGACGACGCCTTCCTGCAGGACGTTTACAAGCGGCTGGAAACGGGTGAGGTTTCCACCAAACTGCTCAACGTGCTCATTGAAAAGCTGCTCTACGGCGTGGTCGAAAACGAGCTGCTCAGCACGCTCAAGCTCGACCTTTCTTCCGCGTTCCCCTTCGGCTCCATCGGTTTCCTGCTCGCGCGCGGCATCGACCTGTTCCTCAAGGTCATGCTCATGGGCAGAACCTCGTTTATGAACATCGTCAACACGGGCTTCCGCGTGCTGTCCGCCCTGAACATCATCGAATACAAGAGCGTCAACGATATCCTCTACCATTACATGGATGAATACCTGACCGAAAGCCAGATGCAGCAGGTCGACGGCGAGATCAAGTCCATCGTTTCCTCCTTCTGCGAGGACACGCCGCCCAGGCTCATGGACATGAACTGCACGCTCGACGCCAACACCGCCGGCGGCTACGAAGTGGTCAAAACCGCTGCCAACATGCGCCTGCCGTCCAACGTTTCGGTCACCTTCGGCGCCGATTCCGCCACGACCCGCGTGATCAGCTGGTACACCAAGCACGCGATCAAGGGCACGGATATCCAGCTTGCCACCGCCGCCGATCACCGCGCGAACGGCCTGACCGATTCGCTGCCGGCCGGCGTGACCGTGACCGCCAAATATGAAAAGGTCACCCGCCAGAAGCCCGGCATCGATCTGGGTGTGTTCGGCATTCTGCCCTATCCCTTCGACGTGGGCCGCCACACGCTCACCATCACCGGCCTGCAGCCCGGCACGACCTATTATTACCGCATCGGCGACGCCGAACGCGGGTTCTGGAGCGATGAGGCGACCCTCACCACCGCCGACAATTCCGACTCGTTCACCTTCCTGCACACGAGCGACTGTCAGGCGGGGCTGGAAAAGCAATATCAGAACTGGGCGACGGTGCTTGACACGGCCTTCGCCAATCACCCCGACGCGGCGTTCATTATGAGCAGCGGCGATCAGGTCGACCACGGCGACAACTTCTACCAGTGGAAATGGATGTTTAACGCCAACCAGCCGCGCCTGATGAGCACCGTGCTGATGCCCGCCGCCGGCAACCATGAAGAAAAGGGAACCGACGCGATCATCAACAACTTTGTTTTGCCCAACGCGCCGCAGCAGAACACCGAAGAGGGCGTGTACTATTCGTTCGATTACAACAACGCCCACTTCATGGTGCTCAACAGCAACAACCTCAACAGCAAAAAGGGTCTGAGCGACGATCAGATCAACTGGCTCAAAAAGGATGCGGCCGCCAGCAGCAAACAATGGAAGATCGTGATGCTGCACAAGGCTGTTTATTCCAACGGTTCGCATTATGACGATAAAGACGTGGTGGCCATTCGCAGCCAGCTCGCCACGCTCATGCCGCAGCTGGGCATCGACGTGGTGCTGCAGGGACACGACCACGTTTACCTGCGCACCGACGCGCTCAACAAAAACCGCGCGGTCAAATACGACACGGTCAGCACCGACTTCAACGGCATGAGCTACCAGACCAAGGTCAACCCCAAGGGCACGGTTTACGTCATCGACGCCTGCTCCGGCGTGAAGTATTACAAGACCAAGGACGAAGCCGCCACCGACAAGCTCTTCCCGCGCGCCGAAAAAATCGTGGACGCTTCCTACCCCGTCTACGGCGCGTTCACGATCAAGGGCAGTCAGCTCTTCTTCAACGCCTACGGCGTCAACGTCGACGACGGCAGCCAGACCATGATCGACTCGTTCTCCATTCTCAAAAAATAAAGCTTTGCATAAAGACAGCAGGGAGAGGATCCGGTTGGATCCTCTCCCTTGTCGTTTGTCACTCTGAAACCAGTCGGGCGATTCGTGCTTCGCACCGGAGAACCCCCGGCGAGGGTTCCCCACGCTGAAACAGTCCACCGGACTGTTTCAGCTCCCCTCCTGCGCTTTTTGCATTCTTAAGATCTCGCCCGCTGCGGCGGGCGCCCAAAGGCTCTGCCTTTGGATTCCGCAAGCGTAACCGCTGATTGAATCGGAGTATGCAGATTGACGAGAGGATTTTTCGTCAGACGAAACAAAAAACGCAGGCAATACTTGGTGTATTAACGAGTATTTTTGTGATGTCTGGCGGAAAATAATCCGTCAAGATGCGTGCCCGCGATTTGATCAGCGGTTACTCGAAAAGGCTTGACCGAATCTTTTGTGTTGTTGTTTGTTTATTCCGCGCGGTTCATTGCCGCTCTCGAAAAGGCTTGAACGAAACTTTAAGCGTGAAGAACTACCCACGGTTTTCTAAAAAAACATCCCCGCATAACGATCGAGCTCGATCGCTGTGCGGGGTTCATGCCCTGTTTCGTCTGAATTCTCGCCTTATCCGATCTTGTCCGTGCCCATAAAGGGAACGAGCACTTCCGGTACGGTGACGGTGCCGTCGGCGTTCTGATAATTTTCCAGAATGGCGGCGACGGTGCGGCCCACAGCCACGCCGGAGCCGTTGAGCGTGTGGACGAGCTGCGCCTTATCCTTGGGCGTTTTCTTGAAGCGGATGGACGCGCGGCGCGCCTGGAAATCCTCAAAATTGGAGCAGGAGGAAATTTCCACATAGCGCCCGTAGGACGGCATCCACACTTCGATATCATAGGTTTTGGCGGACGAGAAGCCGATATCGCCCGTGCTCAGGCAGACCACACGGTAAGGCAGGCCGAGCAGTTGCAGCACGCGCTCCGCGTCGTTGGTGAGCTTTTCCAGCTCGTCATAAGAGGTTTCGGGGTCGACGAATTTGACCAGCTCCACCTTGTTGAACTGGTGCTGACGGATCAGGCCGCGGGTGTCGCGCCCGGCGCTGCCCGCTTCGGCGCGGAAGCAGGCGGAATACGCGCAGTATTTGATCGGCAGCGACGCGCCGTCAAGAATATCGCCGCGGTGCATGTTGGTCACGGGCACCTCCGCCGTGGGGATGAGGAAATAATCCTCGCGTTCCAGCCGGAACGCATCCTCCTCAAACTTCGGGAGCTGACCGGTGCCGGTCATCGAAGCGCGGTTGACCATGAACGGCGGGAACACCTCGGTGTAGCCGTGGGCGGTGTGGGTGTTGAGGAAGAAGTTGATGATCGCTCTTTCAAGCCGCGCGCCCTGCCCCTTATAGAAATGGAAGCGCGTGCCGGTGACCTTCGCGGCGGTTTCCGGGTCGAGAATGCCCAGATCCGCGCCGATGTCCCAATGCGCCTTCGGTTCAAAATCGAACTTGGTCGGCTCGCTCCAGCGGCGGATCTCCACGTTGTCGCTGTCGTCCTTCCCCACCGGAATGTCGCCGTTGGGGATGTTCGGGAACTCGTACATGATCTTCTGCTGCTTGTCCTCCAGCGCGGCGATCTGCGCGTCGTTGCCCTTGATGATCTCCTTGATCTCGTTCATGCGCGCCATGATGGCGGAAATGTCGCCGCCCTCTTTTTTGATGCGCGGGATCTCGCGGCTGGCGTTGTTCTGCTCGGCCTTGAGCGCGTCGGTCTTCGAGGTGATCTCGCGGCGTTCGGCGTCGATGGCCAGCACTTCATCCACAAGGGCGTCCATGTCCTTGTTGCGGGTCTTCATAGCGGCCTTCACCCGCTCGGGGTTTTCACGAATAACTCTGATATCAAGCATATTTATTTGATCCTTTCGAGGAAAATTAGCAATAAAACACGGGATTCGGCTGGTCGAGCACCCGGAACGTGACCGCCGGGAACCGCTCGCTCAACCGCTGCGCCAAAGGCGCGACGACGGGGTTTTCCGTTTCAAAATGCCCGGCGACCGCCATGGTCAGCCCGAGCTGCCGCGCGAGCAAAAGCTCGTGGTGCTTGGCTTCGCCGGTGACGTAGGCGTCCGCCAGACCGGCGACCTCGCCCGCAAATTCACCGCCCGCGCCGCCGCAGACGGCCACGGTGCTTATCGGTCTGCCGCCGTCAGCCACGGAAACGCGCGCGCCCAGCCGTTCGCTCACCAGCGCGGCAAATTCACGCGCGGTCAGTTCATTGGGCAGCGTGCCGCGCCGCAAAAGCAGCTGAGTCGACGGGATCGGCAGCGGTTCGATCGCGGTCAGCCCCAAAAGCTGCGCCAGGCAGTCGTTCACACCGCCCTGCGCCGCGTCCAAATTGGTGTGGGCGCACACGGCGGTGAGCCCGGCGGCGATGAGCGCATAGACCGGGTCGTTTGCCTGCACCCGTTTGATCGGGTGAAAAATGACCGGGTGGTGGCTGATGAGAAGCTGCGCGCCCGCCTGTTGGGCCAGCTGCACGGTTTCGGTCGTGATATCCAGCGCCAGCGCGGCCACGGTGACCGCCTGATCGGCCGAGCCGATCAGAAGGCCGCTGTTGTCCCACGATTCCTGCGTGTCAAACGGCGCCAGTTCATTCAGAAAGCTGAGAATTTCCTGTACGCTCGTCATGGCTTCACACTCTCTTGCTCTGAACGTTTTGTTCATATTCGGCGATGTCGGCATACCATTCCTCATGGGCGGGCATACCGCTGCGGGCGCAGTATTCCTCCCACACGATGCCGAACGGATAGAGCTTCATTTCTTCGCTCATCATCAGCATCTGCGTAAAATCGCCCTTATCCTGCATGGCCTTGAGCGCCGCATGCGGCGTGAGCAGCGCGTTGAGCAGCGCCTTGCGCACGTTGCGCTCACCGATGACCCATGCGGCCACGCGGTTGATGCTCGCGTCAAAATAATCCAGCCCGATCATCACGCGGTCAAGCGCGTTGCAGCGAACGATCTCCTTCATCATTTCCTTGAGCTCGTCGTCGAACACGACCACGTGGTCGCTGTCCCACCGCACACCGCGGGTGACGTGCAGCGCGACCTTGTCGCTGAAGAGCAGCATGGAGGGGATTTTATCGCTCACGACCTCGGTCGGGTGGAAATGACCGTTATCGAGCAGGCAGACCATGTTGTTTTTGGCAGCGTAGTTCATATAAAACTCGTGCGAGCCGACGGTGTAAGCCTCCACGCCGATGCCGAACACCTTCGATTCCACGGTGTCGACCAGATAGCGCGGGTCGATCTTTTCGGCAAAGATTTCATCCAGCGCATCCTTCAGGCGCTGGCGCGGGCCGAGGCGATCCGCCGGGACTTCCTTGTAGCCGTCGGGGATCCAGACGTTGTTCATGCAGGGCATGCCCAGCTCACGGCCGAAGTATTCGCCGATTTTGCGCATGGCCTTGCAGTGGTCGATCCAGAACCGGCGCACCTTTTCATCGGGGTGCGACAGCGTCAGCCCGTCCGCCGCCATGGGGTGAGAGAACATGGTGGGGTTGATATCCAGCCCCAGGCCGCGCTCCTTGGCGAAGCGCACCCACGGCTCGAAATGCTCGGGCCTGAGCTGATCGCGTTCCACCTTTTCACCGCCGGTGATGGCGTAATTGGCGTGAATGTTGATTTTATGTTTGCCGGGCATGAGCGACAAAGCCTTGTCGATATCCGCCATGAGCTCTTCGGGGTTCCGCGCCCGGCCGGGGTAATTGCCCGTGGTGGCAATGCCGCCGGAAAGCGAATCGCTGCCCTCAAAGCCGAGCACGTCGTCACCCTGCCAGCAGTGGATCGATAAATAAACCTTGTCAAGCGCGGCCAGCGCCTGCTCGGTGTCGATGCCAAGCTTCGCGTATTGTGCCTTCGCTGCCTCGTAACAATTTGTCATTCCGTTTCACCAACGGCGGTATGCCGCCGCCCTTCCGTTTTAATCAAAAAGCAATAGCGCATGAACACACTATTGCTCTAATAATATATCTATTTTAATCGGTTGTCAAATAATTCTTTGCACAAGGCGGATCGTTCAGACAATAAAGCCGCCGTCCGCCCCGAGAACCTGCCCCGTGATGAACGAGGCGTCCTCCGAAAGCAAAAAGAGCACTGCTCTGGCCACCTCTTCTGGCCGGCCGATGCGGCTCAGCGGCGTATCCTGCGCGAGCTGTTCCAGATCGGCCGCAGTGAGGTTGGCGTTCATTTTGGTATTGATCACGCCGGGCGCAACGCAGTTGACGCGAATATTGGAGGGGCCGACCTCCTTGGCCAGCGCTTTGGTCAGGCCGATCACCGCCGCTTTGGCTGCGGAATAGAGCGCCTCACAGCTTGCGCCGCACACGCCCCACATGGAGGACACGTTCACGATGCTGCCCTTTTGCGCGCGGATCATTTCCGGCAGCACGGCGCGGCAGACGTTGACGCAGGAATAGACGTTGGCGCCAAACAAAAACGCCGTGTCCTCATCCATTGTGTCGGTGAACAGCTTTTGCTGCGCGGCGCCCGCGTTGTTGACCAGCGCGGTGATCGGGCCGAGCCGCTCGTGGATCTGTTCCACCATCGCCTGCGCCTGTTCACTTTGCGAAAGATCGGCGCAAAAACAAGCAGCCGGGCAGCCGAGGCTGCCCAGCTCGTTTTGCAATGCGGCTGCGGATGCTTCATCGCTGTGGTAATGGATCGCCACGCGGTAACCCTTCCGGGCGGCCAAACGCGCGCAGGCGCTGCCGATCCCGCCGGAGGCGCCGGTGATCAGAACCGTTTTGTTCATTACGTCAGACTCCCGAACATTTTCTCCAGATCTTCTTCGCTCATTGCCTTGCCGGTCGGCTCAAATTCCTTGTCGCTGACCGTGAAGGAGTAATTGACGACCTTCATCACGGTGGACATGCCGTCGTCCGTAATGATCTCCACGCGGACGAGCTTGCCGCTGGTGTCGAAGTAATATTTGTTGGTCACGCCGTCGTCGGTGTAGGTTTCGCAGTCATAGGTCTTGCCGCCGTCCTTCACGCGGGCGGTGCCCTGATAATCCATGTCTTCCGCCGCGATGGCGTCAAAGATCTCGGTGCCCATGCCCATATCCTCGGCGTCGTCGAGCGTGGTGGTGAAGTGGTAAGCCTTGCCGAAGTTGATGGTGGCCTGATTGCCGTTGATGATGGCGCGCATGCTGCCCAGCGAACCGAGCGCCCCCAGCGAAGCGACGGCGGGCACGGACATGTCAATGGCGATCTTGTCGCCCTTGGTGTAGAAGGTGTAGGCCATGGTGCCCATATCGCTCATATCCTGTGAGGAAACGTAGAGCTTCATCATCAGCTGCTGGCTCTTTTTGGCCTTGTCAAAAATGGCCCTGAGCTTGGAGTTGGTGGGTGAACCGTCCTTGTTGGTGGGCACGTTGACAGGCGTGCCGCCGCCGAGCAGCTCGGTGTTGAATTCCGCCATTTCGCTTTCTTCGGGCGTGGTGGCGGCAGCCGTCTCACCCTTCTTGGTCGTTTCGGGCGGGGTGTAGGGCACGGTGACGGTTTCGACCTTGGTCACGATCTCGGTCACGACCTCGCTGACGATCTCGGTCACGACCTCGGGCGTGCCGTCTTTTTTCGTCACTTTTTCGCCCTTGGCGTTGGTCACGACTTCGGTCACGACTTCGGTTTTGATCTCGGGCGTTCCGTCGGCCTTGGTGACGGTTTCCACCTCGGTCACGATCTCGGTCACCTGCTCATAGACCTCGCCGTTGGCGTTGGTCACGGTAGCCGGTTCGGTCACGGTCGGTTTATTGTCTTTTTTGCCGCAGGCGGCGCAAAGCACCAGCACGACGGCCAGCGCGGAAAGGATGATGGCTGCGCTTTTCTTTTTCATGTCAGAATCCTCCCTGTAAATGCTTGATCGCAAGTCGAATATACAATAGTATGGCTCGGAATGTCAAGGGATAACCGCGAAACGAAACTTCTTTTAAGTAATTTTTAAGAGCTTCTTTCACGTTTCGTTGCTTGTTCGTTGCCTTCTTTTGTTTCTTCCTCGGTCTGGATCGGATTGATCTCCACCTTCAGCTTGCCGATGCGGCGCTCCTCGATGTTGAGCACGGTGAAATGCAGGTTTTTGTAGTCGACCTCGTTCATTTCCCCATCCTGCGGCAGATAGCCCAGCAGGCTGATGACGAACCCGCCGATGGTTTCAAAATCGTCCTCCGGAATATCCACGCCGACGTGCTCGTTCACCTCGCTGATGGCGGTCGTGCCATCAACGGTGAAGGTCGTGTCGTCGATGACCGAGAACTCATCCTCTTCGTTGTCGTATTCATCCTGAATGTTGCCCACGATGGCCTCGAGCAGGTCCTCGAGCGTGACGATGCCGGCCGTGCCGCCGTATTCATCGAGCACCACCGCCATTTGCAGCTTGCGTGAGGTCAGCTCCTTGAACAACGTGCCGCACTTCATGCTTTCGGGCACGATGTAAACGTCGCGCATGACCTTGCGCAGGCTCTGATCCTTGGGCAGCTCCGAACCGATGTAGGCGATCAGGTCTTTGATGTAGACCACGCCAACGATGTGGTCAAGATCCTCTTCGTAAACCGGAATACGGGAATAGCCGTCGCGCTCCGCGATCTCGATGACGTCCTCGATCGATTCGTTGAGTTCGACCGCCTCCACGTCGGTGCGGTGGGTCATGATGTCGCCCGCGTCGATGTCGTCAAACTCGAAGATGTTATTGATCATTTCCTTCTGCACGTCTTCGATCACGCCCTTTTCGCCGCCGACGTCGACCATCATGCGGATCTCTTCCTCGGTCACTTCCTCGGGCTGGGCGTTGGGGTCGATGCCGAACAGGCGCAGCAGCGCGTTCGTGGAAACCGACAGCACCTTGACGAAGGGGCGGGTCACGGCGGCGACCACCAGCAGGAGGCCGACGACGCGGAACGAGATTTTTTCAGGCGCAAACATGGCGATGCGCTTGGGCACCAGCTCACCGAGCACCAGCGAAAAATAGGACATGACGATGGTGATGAGCACCACGCAGACGCTCTTGATCACGCCTGCCGAAAGGAACTGAGCCACCGGCGTTTTGTTGAGCGCGCCCGCAAACTGTTCCACAAAGCTCTGCGAAGCGGAGGCGGAGGTCAGGAACCCCGCCAGCGTCACGCCGATCTGGATGGTGGACAGAAAGCTGCTCGGATTCTGCGTCAGGCGCAGCACCTTTTTGGCTTTTTTGTTGCCCTCCGCCGCCTGCCGTTCGAGCTTGGCGTCGTTGAGCGAAATAATGGCGATCTCACTCATGGCAAAAAAGGCGTTCACCAGCACGAGCGCCAGCAGCAAAAGCAGTTTGAACGCAAGGTTGGGAGGTTCAGGGTCGGGGTTTTCCATTCAGGTTTGGCTCCTTTCCGTATTGGGAAAATTTCTTTGTTTTTCATTCAGGCAGCCGCCGGTCAGCCGGCAGCCGCGCATCGGTTAATCCACGATTCTGCCGCCGTCGATATAAACGCGGGGCACGCGCTTGGTGACGTCGCAGACGTATTCATAGTTGAAGCTGCCCGCCGTTTCGGCCAGCTCCTCCACGGTCAGCCACTCACCGCCGTCCTCGCCGACGATGGTGACCTCGTCGCCCTGCTGAACGTCGGGGATATCGGTCACGTCCACCATGAACTGATCCATGCAGATGCGCCCGGTCACGGGGGCGGAATGGCCGTGGATGAGCACGCGCCCCTTGTTGGTGAGCAGGCGCGGGTAGCAGTCGCCGTAGCCGCAGGGGATGGTGGCGATGAGCGAATCGCGTTCGGTCATGAACGCCGCGCCGTAACCGACGGTCTCCCCTTTCGCCACGGGCTTGACAAAGGCCACGTGACTTTTGATCTGCATCACGGGCGTGGTCGGCAGGTTTTCAAATTTGACTTCATCCGACGGGTCGAGTCCGTAGGTGACGATGCCGCAGCGCACCATGTCGAGATAGCCGTCGTCAAAATCCATGATGGCGGGGCTGTTGCAGATGTGGCGCAGGCCGACGTTCAGGCCGCCGTCCGTGAGCTTTTTTGTGAATTCACTGAAAATGCGCCGCTGACGGTTGGCAAAGGTTTTGTCGGCAAAATCGGCGCAGGCCAGGTGAGAGAAAATGCCGTCGATCCGGATACCGGGCAGCGCGGCGATGCGGCCGATGACGGCCGCGCTTTCGTCGGTGGGCATCAGGCCGATGCGGTGCATGCCCGTGTCGATCTTGATATGAACACCGGCGGTCTTTCCCAGCCGAACGGCGGTATCCGACAGCAGCTGCGCCGTTTCTTCCTGAAACACCGCCAGATCGATCTCGTTCCGGATCGCTGCCTCAAACAGCTCCGGGAACGCATAGCTGAGCACGAGGATCGGCTGGCGAATGCCGCTTTGACGCAGCTCGCAGCCCTCCTCCACCGTTGCCACCCCGAAGGCGTAGGCCTGCTTTTCAAGCGCGTGCGCCGCGCGCACCGCGCCGTGGCCGTAAGCATCCGCCTTGAGGATGACCATGACCCTGACTGCTTCGCCGACGCGGTTCTGCACCGCGCGCACGTTTTGCCGCATGGCGTCAAGGTCGATATAAGCGCAGACTCTGCTGAATTTATTCATCAGAATACCATTCTCCCGTCAGAAACGATTCAATCAGCCGTTTTGCGAGGCAGCCAGCGCCTGTTCCAGATCGGCGATGATGTCGTCAACGTTTTCGATGCCGACCGACAGGCGGATCAGATCCTCGCCCACGCCGCAGGCGTCAAGCTGCTCGGCGGTGAGCTGGCGATGGGTGGTGGTGGCGGGGTGCAGCACGCAGGTGCGGCAATCCGCCACGTGGGTGACGATGGCGGCCAGCTTCAGGCTGTCCATGAACCGGCCCGCCGCGTCGCGGCCGCCCTTCACGCCGAAGGAAATAACGCCGCTGGAGCCGTGCGGCAGATACTTCTGCGCCAGCTCGTGATAACGGCAGGATTTGAGGCCGGGGTAGTTGACCCACGTCACGTTGGGGTTGTTCTCTAAAAATGCGGCGACCTTGTCGGCATTGGCGCAGTGACGCTCCACGCGCAGGGCGAGCGTTTCCAGCCCGAGGTTGAGCAGGAAGGAGTTCTGCGGCGCGGGGATGGAGCCGAGGTCGCGCATGAGCTGCGCCACGCATTTGGTGATGTAGGCCAGCTTGCCGAAGGTTTCGGTGTAGGCGATGCCGTGGTAGGATTCGTCCGGCTCGGTCAGGCAGGCGAACTTGTCGTTCTGCGTCCAGTCGAAGTTGCCGCTGTCAACGATCACGCCGCCCACGCTCGTGGCGTGGCCGTCCATGTATTTGGTGGTGGAATGGGTGACGATATCGGCGCCGAATTCAAACGGGCGGCAGTTGATCGGGGTGGGGAACGTGTTGTCAACGATCAGCGGCACGCCGTGCGCATGAGCGCATTTGGCGAACAGCTCGATATCCAGCACCGTCAGCGACGGGTTGGACAGCGTTTCGGCAAACACGGCCTTGGTGTTGGGCCGGAACGCGGCGTTGAGCTCTTCCTCGGTGCTGTCGGGGGAAACGAACGTAAGGTCGATGCCCAGCTTGCGCATGGTCACGGTGAACAGGTGGAACGTGCCGCCGTAGATTGCGGCGGAGGACACCACGTGATCGCCCGCCTGACAGACGTTGAACACGGAAAAGAACGACGCCGCCTGCCCGGAGGAGGTCAGCACCGCGCCCACGCCGCCTTCGAGCATGGCGATCTTCTGCGCGACGAGGTCGTTGGTGGGGTTGGCCAGACGGGTGTAGAAATAGCCCTCTTTTTTCAGGTCGAACAGCTGACCCATTTCCTCGCCCGAATCATATTTATAGGTCGTGCTCTGCACGATCGGCATCACGCGGGGCTCGCCGTTTTTGGGGCGATAGGCGCCCTGCACGCAATTGGTTTCGATTTTGTAAGAATTTGACATAACGCAGCTCATCCTTTTCATATTTTTTGCGCGTTCCGGCGGGAATAGTAAAACGATCACGCGGCAACAATAAGCTCGAAATCGCGCTCCGTGCCGAACCGCACGGCACCTTATTTGGTTATTATAACACAATAACGGCGCAGAATAAAGAAAAATTTTGCGCCGCTGACCTGTTTTTTGAAATTGCGTTGAAATCGCAAAAAAACTTTATTATTTCGTTAGAATTTTCCGTTTCGGTCTGTACAAACCAAAAATATTATGGTATAATTTCCGAGTTAATACCCATATCTTGATGTTTTTCTCTGCCTTCTCGGCTTTTTTATACATTTTGTTGGTTATCAAGTCAGAAAGGAGAATCGCCTGCATGGAAAAAATCGTCATCAACGGTTCCATTCCGCTCAAAGGTGAAGTAAATATCAGCGGCGCCAAAAACGCTGTTGTTGCCATATTGCCGGCCGCTCTGTTAGCCAGAGATATCTGCCGCATCGAAAACATTCCTGAAATCAGCGACGTGACCGCCATGGTCAAAATTCTCCGCCAGCTCGGCGCCGGCGTGAGAATGATCGACCGCAACACGCTCGAGATCGACGCGCGCGGCGTCAACTCCTACATCGTCTCCAACGATCTGGCCAAGCACCTGCGCGCCTCCTACTACCTCATCGGCGCCCTGCTCGGCCGTTTCAGCCGCGCCAAGGTCGCCATGCCGGGCGGCTGCTGGTTCGGCGTGCGCCCCATCGACCTGCACCTCAAGGGCTTTGAGCTGCTCGGCGCGAAGGTCACCATCGACAACGGCATGATCAACGCCAGCGCGGACAAGCTCGTCGGCTCCTCCATTTACATGGACAACGTCTCCGTCGGCGCGACGGTCAACGTCATGCTCGCCGCTGTAAAGGCAAAAGGCTTGACAATTATCGAAAACGCGGCGCGTGAGCCGCACATCGTCGACCTGGCCAACTTCCTCAACTCCATGGGTGCCGACATCATCGGCGCGGGCACCGACGTCATCAAAATTCACGGCGTGAGCGAGCTGCACGGCTGCACCTATTCCATCATCCCCGACCAGATCGAAGCGGGCACCTACATGGTGGCGGCCGCCGCAACGGGCGGCGACGTGCTGGTCAAAAACGTGATCCCCAAGCATATGGAATCCATCACCAAAAAGCTGCAGGACTGCGGCGTGGAAGTGATCGAATATGACGAGGCCATCCGCGTCATCAGCGCCGGGCGGCCGATGAAATGCAACGTCAAGACCCTGCCCCACCCCGGCTTCCCCACCGATATGCAGCCGCAGATGACCGTGCTGCTGGCGTTGGCCGACGGCATGAGCATCGTGTCCGAAAGCGTGTGGGATAACCGCTTCCGCTATGTGGAGCAGCTGCTGCGCATGGGCGCGCACATCAACGTCGAGGGCAAGGTCGCCATCGTGCAGGGCGTTGAAAAGCTGCACGGCGCGCCGATCCGCGCGGACGATCTGAGGGCCGGCGCCGCGATGCTGATCGCCGCTCTGGCGGCGGAAGGCCGTTCCGAAATTGAAAACCTCTCTCACATCGACAGAGGATATGAACACTATGTTGAAAAGCTCTCCGCTCTGGGGGCTGATATTCACCGCGTCTACGTTCCGGATGACGAACAGCGGCAGGATAACGCAGGTTAAACCATTATGGCAAGGTTTTGTTCTCTTTTTTCTTCAAGCAGCGGCAACTCGGTGTATATCGGGCACCCGGGCGGCGGTATCCTGATCGATATCGGCGTGAGCGCGAAGAGAGAAACAGAAGCGCTCAATAGCGTCGGTGCATCGGTTGAAAGCATCGGCGCTGTTTTTGTGACCCATGAACACAGCGACCACGTCAGCGGCGTGCGCGTGTTCGCCGGGCGAAACAACAAAAAGGTTTACGGCAGCGCGGGCACGCTGGCGGGCATGGAGGATATGAACATCCTCGACGGCAAGTTCCCCGCCGAGGTCATGCCGGAGAGCGGTGTGGAGGTCAACGACATGTTCGTGCGCGCGTTCCACACCCCGCACGACAGCCGCGAAAGCCTCGGCTACACCGTCGAAATGCCGGACGGGAACCGCATCGGCATCGCTACCGACATCGGCGTGATCACCGACGAGCTGATGCAAAACCTGCTGGGCTGCCAGCTTGTGCTGCTGGAATCGAACCACGACGTGCGCATGCTGCAATGCAACCCCAATTACCCCTACCCGCTCAAGCGGCGCATCCTCTCCGACCGGGGGCACCTGTGCAACGAGGCCTGCGCCGAGGCCGCCGAAATGTTAGTGCAAAGCGGCACGACCCGGCTGATCTTAGGCCATCTGAGCAAGGAAAACAACCTGCCGCAGCTGGCGTATCAATGCACCAACGCCGCGCTGAGCAGCTGCGGCATGGAGGAAGGAAGCGATTATCTGCTGCGCGTGGCCGGTGTGGGCGACCCGCAGATGATCGTGTTTTGAAGCAATGAACGTGACCGTGATTTGTCTGGGCAAGCTCAAGGAACAATACCTGAAAGACGCGTGCGACGAATACCTCAAGCGGCTCGGCGCGTTCTGCCGCTGTAAAGTGGTTGAGCTTTCCCCCGTTAAATTGCCGGACAATCCGTCGGCGGCGCAGATCACCGCGGCGCTCAACCGGGAAGCGGCGATGATCCGCGAAAAGATCCCGAAGGGGGCCGCCGTGTTCGCCCTTTGCATCGAGGGCAGAACGCTCACCTCCGAACAGTTCAGCGAACGGCTGCAAGCAGCCGCCGTTGCGGGCGGTGCCGACGTGGCGTTTCTCATCGGCAGCTCGTTCGGGCTGGATGAAGAACTGAAAAAAGCGGCGAATTACCGTCTGTCCATGTCGCCCATGACGTTCCCGCACCAGTTGGCGCGGGTGATGCTGCTCGAACAGATCTACCGCGCGTTTCAGATCGCCTCCGGCGGAAAATATCATAAATAAAGGACTTGCTTCGACAAGCCCTTTATTTAATGCGGAAGGCGAAATGCGAAAGGCGAAATGACTGTTTCTTAACCCGACTGCTTGGTTTTTGCCGCCCACGCCGCCCAGCGCGGTCATTTGATGTGTCGGTTCTGACCTCGCGGCACGCAACAATGCGTGCCCTACACGCGAAAATCAACCGCCCAAGCCACTGGATTATGGAGGCTCAATTAAAGGCGCTGTTCTGTTATAAAAGCACTTGAAACGTTCGGCTCTTTCGTAGGGCTCGCATTCTTGCGAGCCGCAAAACAGCTTTACTGAAAAACCAACTATGCAAACTCATTTCAGTTTTTTGATAAAAAAGTACTTCGCCAGCGCAGGGCATGCCGGATTCTCACGAACAAACTCCAGCGTAAAGCCGTTCTTTTGATAAAACTCCGGCGCCTGGAAGCGGTAGGTGGTGAGGTTGAGGTTGTCGAAGCCTCTGCCCTGAAAATGCGCTTCCGCTGCAACCAACAGCTTTGTCCCGATCCCCTGCCCGCGACTCTCTTGTGCTACGATTAGTTCGCCGATGTGAACCTCCCG
>CAMJHI010000013.1 GCA_946405475.1 uncultured Clostridia bacterium | reverse complement strand
CTTATGAAACGCGTCCTTTCCCTGTTGAAAAAAGAAGCCATGCTCACCCTGTCGGTGCTGGCTGCCATAGCGGGGCTGATCATCACGCCGCCGTCCTCTGATCTGCTCCGGCAGATCGACTGGCGCACGCTCGGCACGCTGCTGATGATGCTTTGCGTGTTGGAGGGCTTCAAGCAGGAAAACGTGCTGCGCCCGCTGGTCAACCTGGTCGGAAAGCTGAAAACCATGCTCAGCCTGAGTCTGCTTCTGGTTTTCGGCGTGTTTTTCTCTTCCATGTTCGTCACCAACGACGTGTCGCTGCTGATTTTCGTGCCCCTGACCATCCTCCTGTTCCGAAGCGCGGGGAAAGAG
This sequence comes from uncultured Clostridia bacterium, assembly GCA_946405475.1. Lineage (GTDB taxonomy): Bacteria > Bacillota > Clostridia > Oscillospirales > Acutalibacteraceae > UBA8612. Next base: position 18,722 of record CAMJHI010000013.1, on the reverse strand, counting down.
CGGTACATCCTGCCCGTGATCAGCATGGAAAACATCGCCGCCATCCGCGGTTCGCTGCTCATGCCGTTCGGCAGCCCGCAGAACCTTTTCCTTTACGGTCAATCCGGGGTCAGCGTCGGGCGGTTCATGCTGCACATGCTGCCGCTTTGCCTGACGTCCGGGCTGCTGCTGGTGGGGTTTCTGGTCGTTCTTTACCGAAAAAACGTCAAAGAGCCCGTCGCGTTCGATGAAAGCAGTCTGCCGCCTGCGGCAAAGGGCTTTCTGCGCTGGATGTATCTGGCGCTTTTTCTGCTGATCCTGTTGGTCATCGTGACCCGCACCCGTTACTGGCCGGCGGCGCTTGTTTTGGTGCTGCTCGCCGTCGCCGCAGCGGACCGGAAGCTGTTTCTCAAGGTGGATTACGCGCTGCTGGGCACCTTCCTGTGCTTCTTTGTGTTCTCCTCCTCCATCGCCGCAAACGACGCCATCGCCGGCTTTTTGAAAACGAGCGTGGCCGGGCGGGAGTATTGGTGGGCGATCGGCCTGAGTCAGGTGATCTCGAACGTGCCCGCCAGCATCGTGCTCTATCCGTTCACCGAAAACTTTGCCGGGCTCATTTACGGCGCCGATACTGCGGGGCTTTGCTCCCTGATCGGCTCTCTGGCCTCGGTCATTAACTATCGCATTTATGTGCGCGAATATCCGGGGCAGGGGCGGCGGTTCATCAAGACGTTCACCCTGATCAGCTGGGCGTTCTTTCTGCTGGTCGTCATCCCCGGGCTGCTGCTGTCCCGCTGGGATTTCTTTGCCTGAACCAATTGCACGAAACCGGCCGCCTGACCGGTGAAAATCATAAAAACGAGACCATTCAAAACAACGAAAGGAAACACGGGAACATGAAAAAAGGATTGAAAAGACTGCTCGTCACCTTGGCTGTGCTGATCGCGGTGGCCGTTGTGATCTTTCTGTCGGTTTTTCTGTTGGCCAAACAAAAGAAGGTGTTCATCAACAAGTGGTTTGTCAACGAAAAAAACAGCACGATCGGCGTTGACGTTTCCGCCTATCAGGCGGATATTGACATGAACGCGCTCAAGGAACAGAACGTGGCGTTCATTTTCATCAAGGCCACCGAGGGCAGCTCAAAGAAAGACGACCGCTTTGCGGAAAACTGGGAAAACGCCCAAAAAGCTGGCTTGCTTTCCGGCGCGTATCATTTCTTCTCGTATGACACCGAAGGCAGAACACAGGCTCAGAATTTCATTGAAACCGTCGGCCCGGATCTGAAAGGCAGACTGCTTCCGGTCGTTGACGTGGAATACTACGGCGACAAGGAGCAGAATCCGCCTGCCAAAGCCGACGTTGTCCGGGAATTGAGAACCTATCTGGAGCTGCTTGAAAAACAATACGGCGTCAAGCCGTTGATCTATACCCGGTCGGATCTGTACGAAAAATATCTCAAAGGAGAATTTGACGAATACAAAAAATGGATGTCCAGCTTATATACGCCCTTGAGCTGGAACTATCAGGATGACTGGTATATCTGGCAATACCTGAACAGAGGCGAGCTGAAGGGATACACGGGCGGAGAGAAATACATTGACCTGAACGTGCTGAACCGGGACAAATCGCTGGAAGACCTGATCGTTCGGTAAAAAAGCCGCCCCGTTACGCCGATCAACACTCAACAAAAGAAACCATATTTGATCTCTCATGACACAGAACGCCCCGCTTTTCGCAGGGCGTTCCTTTTTTGCGTCACTTCCCGCAATTTTTGTCGAACGACGGGTTGCAGGCGTAGAAGTTTTTGCTGTTGAGCTGTTCGGTGGCGAATTCCAGCCCTTCGCCGAAGCGTTGGAAGTGCACGACCTCCCGCGCGCGCAGGAATTTGATGGCGTCGCTTACGTCCGGGTCGTCGGACAGGCGCAGGATGTTGTCATAGGTCACGCGCGCCTTCTGTTCGGCGGCGAGGTCCTCGGTCAGGTCGCAGATGACGTCGCCCTTGGACTGGAACGTGGCGGCCGACCACGGGTCGCCGCTGGCGGCGATGGGGTAGAGGCCGGTGGTGTGGTCGACAAAGTATTTGTCAAAGCCCTGCTTCTTGATCTCGTCGATCGACAGGTTGCGCGTGAGCTGGTAGACGATGGTGCAGACCATCTCGATGTGGCTCAGCTCCTCCGTGCCGATGTCCGTCAGCAGGCCTTTCAATTCGCCCCACGGCATGGCGAACCGCTGGCTGAGGTAGCGCATCGACGCGCCCAATTCGCCGTCCGGCCCGCCGAACTGGGTGATGATGATCTGCGCCAGCTTCGGGTTGGGGTTGGCGATCTTGATGGGGTACTGCAGCTTCTTTTCATAAACAAACATCAGCCGTCACACCCGCCTTTCTCCCACGGCCAGGGGCTCTTCAGCCACTCCACGCCCTGCGCTTTCGCGGCGGTCAGCTTGCCGCAGGTGGATTCGTACTCCTCCCGGAGCCGTCTGGATTGCTTGAAATAGTTGTTGTATTGCCCGATGGCGGCGAGATCGTCCGGGTGGGTGTCCAGATACAGGTGGAGATCCCACAGGGCGAAATCCGCGGCGGCGAGCTTTTGGGTCAGTTCTGATCGGTTCATGCGCGGCACCCTCTCAGAAACGGTTTGTCGAGCGACTCAAACAGCGTTCCCTGCTGCAGCGCCTTGCACGGCTCGTACATGCTCGTGTCGGTCTGCACGGGCACGTAGGCCATGGCGACCACCTGACGGCTCGGCAGCGGAAACATGCCGCGCTGCAGGCTCTGCTGCCGGTCGCAAAAATCGCAGCCGCTCAACCGGCTTGTTGTGTTCACGCGATCTTCTCCTTTGCATTGGTTTCGGAACCGCTTCCGGCTCCGCTTTATCCTATGCCGAAGGGCGCCAACGTGACAAAACGCCGTTTTCGACAACGTGCCCGGCTTTTTCTTGCAATCCCGACCAATTTATGCTATAATTTACCTGTTATGCATTTCAAAAATGACCCGCAGCCGAAAAGAAATTTCGACGCGGCCTTGGAATAATCGGAACAGCGGAGGCGAATTTATGACGAAACGAATCCAATCAACGATATCCTGCCTGCTTTGTCTGGCAACCATGTTTTTGATGATCACCTGCGGCTTCAGCGCCAGCGCGGCCACGTTTGACGATTTGAATCAGCCGGGCGTGTTCTGCAAACAGAGCGTGAGCAACGGCCCCTGCATACTCGCGTCCTGCGTGATGATGATCCGGCGCACCCTGATCGGGGTGGGCGACGCCAACTGGAAGAGCGTGACGGAAAGCTCTTTGAAAAGCGTGGCCTGCAGCAGCGGCTACACGATGAAGCACAATTTTGAATACCGCGGCGTCAGCGTCGCCCACGGCACCTTTGACCAAAGCTCGTCGACCCTGCGCAGCCTGCTCGCGCAGCATCCCGAAGGCGTTGTGCTTTACAGCGCAAACAGGGGGCACGCGGTTCTGGTGACGGATTATACGAACGGGTCGTTTTACGCGGCGGATCCGCTGAACGCGCCCGAGGTCGGCCGCATCCCGTTCAGTCAGGTCCATAAGGTGACGGTTTCCAACGCGTCGGCTTATTGGTACGTGACCTCGCCCAAGGTCACCTTGTCCGGGGCGTCGGCTGCCGCCGTGCCAGGTGCAGTCACCGAGCTGAGCAGTGATAAAACCGCCTACAGCACCGCTGATTCCATCACGGTCAGCTGGAACGCGGTCGCGGGCGCAACGGATTATCTGCTGTCTTTCTGGAAAGACGGAACGAAGGTCAGCGAGACCCACTGCGCCAAAACCACGTTCACGCAGTCGCCCCTGTCGGCGGGCAGCTATTCCGTGCGCGTCTTCCCGGGCAACGCCGCCGGTTATCAGACGGAAAGCCCGGCGTGTTCCTTTACGGTGCAGGGCTCGGTCAGGCTGACCTATAACGCCAACGGCGGCGCGGGCGAGCCGTCCGGGCAAACCGGCTTCGGCCGCATCAAGCTTTCCGACCTCAAGCCCGTGCGCAGCGGCTTTAGCTTCCTCGGCTGGGCGAAAACGGCCGACGCGGTGCTGCCGCAATACAGCGCGGGCGCGAACTTTGAGCTGACGGGCGACGCCACGCTCTACGCCGTGTGGCGCAAGGAAAGCGCCGAAGGCGAGCACCGGCCGGTCGAACTCAGCGACTTTACCGTGACCTATAAAGCCAAGGCGCAGGCCAAACCGGTGATCGACGAAAGCGTCGGGGCGGGGTACACGGTCGTGTACAGCTCCTCCGACCCTGAGGTGGCCACCGTGAATGAAAAGGGTGAAGTGACCGGCGTGTCGTGCGGCACGGCGATCATCACCTGCACCGTGAACGCTGCGAACGGCACCGTTTTGGCGGACGCCTGCACGGTCACCGTGCGCTACAGCCTGTTCCAGTGGATCCTTCGCTTTATGATGATGGGTCTGGAGCTGATCATGAAGCTCATTGAAAAATAAAACGAGCACGGGTTTGACCCATGCTCGTGTCGGATTTTCGGCTCCCGCTTCGGCGGGAGCTTTTTTCGTCTGGTGCGTTTTATTTGCTCCAGATCCGCACGGAATCCACGACAAATTCCGTGGTGAAATCCGTGCTCAGCTTGATCTCTTCGGGGATCTCCAGCGAAACGATCACTTCCTCCGGCGCGGTGGAAACGCCTTTGCCGAAGCTCGTGCGGCCGGATTCCACGCCGTCGATGTAAAAGACGTATTCGCTTTCCGTCCACAGACAGCCGAAGGTGTGAAACTCGGTGTACAGGTCTTTGACAAAGAATTTGCCCACGCGCTTGCGGTCGATCCGGTCATCCAGCGCGTCGGTGCCGTTGCAGTAAACGGTGGAGGTCACGGAATTGGCCAGCAGGCCGGGCAGGCGGCTGGCTTCCTGCGCTTCAAAAATGTCGATCTCCGCGCCGCCGACGCCGCCCTGCGATATTTCAGGCTCGTAGGAGTGGTCGCTCTGCATCCAGAACGCGCTCCAGAAACCCTTGCCGCTGCTGCAGCGGCAGGTGATTTCAAAATAGCCGTTGGTGTATTTTTGCCGCGTGCCGATCATGCCGGAATACCAGCCCTCGCCGTATTCGCCCTCCGTACGGTATTCCGCCTTGAGGATCAGCTTGCCGTCTTCCACGCGCACCTGACTCGGGGCGTTGCAGCCGCAGCGCCGCAGGCCGCTGGCGCGGTAATACCATGCGGTTTCGTCGAGCGCGTCGCCGTCGAATTCGTCCTCAAAGGCGAGCGTATAGCCGTCCAGATCCAGCTGATCACCGCGCGGGGCAACGGGCAGCAGTGCTTCCATTGCGCCGAGAATGACAAGGATCCACGCGATCAGTTTTTGAAACATGGTTTTTCCTCCCGTAATCAGAATTTCAGCAGATAGGAGAGCGTGCGGAACAGTGTGGCAAACAGGTTGAAGAGCTTTGCCAACACGTTGTTCGCCGGGCGGTAGGGGGCGTCGCTCTGCGGCGTGAAGGCGCCGTTTTTATAAACGTAAAGCGTGGTGTCGACCCGGCCCGGATCGTCCCGATGGATGGTGACGGTGCGTATGCCGTAGGGACCCGCCTTGGCAAACTCGCACCCGTAGGTCAGCCCGAGAGTCATGCCGTCATACACGCCGGTGTAGCCGCTGGTGTGATAGTGGCCGAAAAAGGCGGCGACGGTGTTCTTTTCCTTCAGAACCGGGAACTGCGCCGAACCGCCGCCGGGCAGCGAGGCGCCCTCCGTGTGGCCGCTTGCGATCGCCTGATTCAGCCGCATCGCCTTGCCGTCGGTCAGGATCGCGCCGTCGTCGAACACGGAGCAGACCTCGTAAAGGTTGTTGACTTCGTCGAACGCGATGTGCTCAAAGGCGTAGCAGGGCACGCCGCCGGTCGGCAGGCTTTTCAGCCAGGCAAGCTGCTCCTCGTTGAAGCTCTGCCCGTTGTCCAGCGCGAGCAGGCCGCAAACGGGCTGTCCGTCGGCCTCCACGGCAAAATAGGTGTCGATGTGCCCCTGCGCGTCGTCGCTCATGTCCACCGTCACGCAGTGCGGGTAGGCGGCAAAAATAGCCGGCCAATCCTCGGCTTTCAGCTTCGCCTTGTAATCGTTGTTGCCCATGGCAATGGCGTAGGGGATCTCATACTGCTCCAGCACCCCGAAGATCGCGTCGCAGGCGGCTTTCACGTTTTCCAGCGTTTTGTCGTAGTCGTCCTTGACGAACACGCCCTCCTTCAGCGGCTGCGCGTCGCTGCTGATGTCGCCGAAGCGCGTGTCCTCCACGATGTCGCCGGTGAGCATGATGAAATCCGGCTCGGTGCTCTCGATCGCCGTTTTGAGGAACGGGATCAGCTTATGTGCGGGGTAAGCGTCGTCCTGCGGGTCGGTGAGCTGCAAAACGGTGAACGTGTCTTTTTCGCCGAACGACAGGGTCGCCGCGTCGGCTGCCAGCGCGCTCAGACCGCACGAAAACAGCACCAGCGCCGCCAGCAGAATGGAAACAAATTTTTTCATGGGTTCCTCCTTGAAGCAAGAGAAAAACACAGCGCAGGGTCTTCCCCTGCGCTGCCGGTAGTTGTTGTGATCAGCCCTGCGCGTAAGCGCCGACCTGCATCATGAAGTCGCCGATCTGGGCGCCGAATTCGGGGGCGCCGTCCATGATCAGCTTGCCCTTTTTGCAGGAGTCGAGCATATCGTCAATGGACATGAGAATGCCGAGAGCGCTGTCGAAATTGTCAAACCGCATGGTGAAGAACGGCATGGCGCGTTTGTATTCGCCGCGGCCGGCGCGGGATTTGCCCGCCTTCACGCGCAGATACGCGCTCACCTCGGGGTGATCGTTGACCGCCCACGCATAAACACGGTCGGGGCTCTTGGTGGCCCAGTCGTGAATGGCTTCGTGCCCGTTTTTGTTCAGCGTGCTGATGCCGCTGGAAAGCAGGTAGAAGTAGCACTTGACGAGCAGCTTTTTGGTGTCTTCATCCTCGGGCGGGGTCTTCGCGCCGAGCAGATCCGCCATTTTGAGCAGTACTCTCATGAAGCTGATGAACGCGCCCGGGTGCTTGGCGGCGCCCTTCATTTTGGGCAGATACTGGGGTTTGATATCGCCTTTGAAAAAGGCGTTGAGTGCTTCAATGCTCTTGAACTCAAGCTCAACGTGAGCGTTGTTGGTCAGTTTGTCGGCGTGGCAGAGCCATTCGCCGTTGTTCACAACAAAGTGTGTGCCGACCTTTCCCTCGGGCACGTCCGGGCACAGCGCGCTGACCTGATAAATGGAGTGCGCGTGCTCAAACAATTTGGCGAGGTTGGGGATATCGTTGGCAATGACCTTGACGAGCGGCAGAGCGGCACAGAGAAAGATCTTATTGGTTAAAACTTCTTCTCTTGAAGACATGTTGATCTCTTCCTTTCTGCAGATTACTTGTGAAAAGTCCGAATCAGGTCTCGTCGTCCCAATCGTCGTCAAGCTCGAAGTCAGCCTTCATGGTTTCACGAACCGCGGCGATGATGCCGTTGGAATCGATGCCCAGAATGGACATGATATCCTCATGCAGGCCGATGGGCGCAAACTGATCCTGAATGCCAAGGCGCTTGAACGCGCAGCCCTTGCCGGTTTCGGCAACCACTTCGGCCACCGCGGAACCGAGGCCGCCGATGACGTTGTGATCTTCCACCGTGATGATGCGGCGGGTGTCGCCGATGGCCTTGACGACCGCTTCTTTGTCAAGGGGCTTGATGGTGTGCATGTTCAGCACGCGAACCTTCAGCCCATCGGCATTTTCAAGGAAGTTGGCGGCCTGAAGCGCCTGGAACGCGCAGGAGCCGCAGGCGATGACGGTGATGTCGGTGCCTTCGTGCAGCTCGATCGCTTTGCCGACCTCGAAGCCGTAATCGGTCGAGGAGTTCAGCACGCGGTCAAACCCGCGGTTGATGCGGATGTAGTACGGACCGGGGTTTTCATACGCGGCGCGGACCGCGTTCACGGTTTCCATACCGTCCGCCGGGCAGATCAGGGTGATGTTGGGCATGGAACGAACCACCGCCATGTCGCAGATGGCGTGGTGGGTGGAGCCCGCCTGACCGAAGGAGGTGCCGGAGTGGGTGGCGATGATCTTCGCGTTGACGTTCTGGTAGCAGATGTCGGTGTGGAGCTGGTCGGCGCTTCTGAGCGAAGCGAAGACCGAGAAGGTGGAAAGGAAGGGGACCATGCCCGCCTTCGCCATACCGGCGGCGACGCCGAACATGTTCTGTTCCGCGATGCCGACGTTGAAGAAACGATCCGGGAAATGTTCCTGGAACATGCCGATCTTGGTGGATTTGCCAAGGTCTGCGGTGAGGGCGACGACGTCGTCGTGCTGTTCGCCCAGCTCAACCAGAGCTTTGCCGTAATATTCCGCCGTTGAAAGCGCAGTGGATTCAACAGCCGTATAAGTCAGTCCGCCTGCCATAGATCAAAGTCCCTCCTTCTGTGCTCTCTCGCAGCGCTTTTTGTAAGCCGCCTCGAGGCTCTTCTTGGCCTGCTCGTATTTTTCTTCGTTGAGCGCGCCGTAATGCCAGTGATAATCGTCTTCCATGAAGTCGATGCAGCAGCCCTTGAGGGTGTTGGCCACGATCATGTAGGGCTTGTCGCCGGTGTTGGCCAGCGCTTCATCGATGGCGTCGCACAGCTCGCTGATGTTGTTGCCGTCGATGTCCTTCACTTCAAAGCCGAACGCGCGCCATTTGTCGCAGAAGGGCTCGAGCTTCATCACGTCTTCGGTTCTGCCGTCGATCATGCACTTGTTGCGGTCGACGAAGCAGATGAGGTTGGTGATTTTATAATGAGCGATGGTCATGGCGGCTTCCCAGTTGGAGCCTTCGTCGCATTCGCCGTCGCCCAGGATGCAGTAGGTCTTGTAATCCTTGCCCTTCATGCGGGCGGCCAGCGCCATACCGGCAGCCAGCGACATGCCGTGACCGAGCGAGCCGGTGGAAGCGTCAACGCCGACGACCTTGTTGGCGTCGAGGTGGATGCCCATTTTGGAGTTGGTGAGGTTGAAGGTTTTGAGCTGTTCGGGATCGTTGAAGCCGAAATCAACGAGCACGGGGGCGTAGGCGATGCCGGCGTGACCCTTGCTCATCACGAAACGGTCTCTGTCTTCCCAGTTGGGGTTGTTTTTGTCCAGGCGCATATACTTGTGGTACAGAACCGTCATCATGTCCATGACGCTCATACCGCCGCCGATGTGGCCGCTGCCCGCCCAATAGGTGGTGTCAAGGCAGAGGTTGCGCAGCTCGAACGCTTTCTTTTCGAGCGCAAGCCATTCATCCTTTTTCAAAGGCATAACGTGTTCCTCCTATATTTCCAAATTTTTATTCGCAGGTTGTAGACGCTGATCGGATCCGTGTGGGCCGGATCAGAAAAGCTCGGGATGCTTTTTGGCAACGGCCTTGAACGCTTCGTCGGCCACTTCCAGAGTCAGGTCGATGTCTTTGTCGCTCAGCGCGGCGTTGATGAAGTGGTTGTGGTGGCTGGCGAAGAAGATGCCTCTCTTGACGCATTCCGCGATCCATTCCTGGTGCAGCATCATGCTGTCGTCGTTGGCGATGCGCAGATAGAACAGCGCGGGCTCGCCGGACACGACCAGATTGAAGCCGTTGTTGGCGGCGGCGTCCTTCAGGCCGTTGGTGAGCTTGAGACCCTTTTCGCGGAACAGCTTCGGGGTGTCGAGCTTCTTCATTTTGTTGATGCAGGCGATGCCGGCGGCGAAGGGCACGCAGCTCATCCAGTAGCTGCCGGTGTAGGACAGCGAGCTGACGGCGCTCTTGAGCGATTCTTTACCGCACAGGCAGGAAACGTTCCAGCCGTTGGCGATGGCCTTGCAGAAGCAGATCAGGTCGGCTTCAAAGCCGTAGTAATGGTCGGAACCGGCCAGATCCAGGCGGAAACCGGCGCGCACGTCGTCCACGATCAGGACGATGCCCTTGCGGGTGCAAAGCTCACGAACTTTCTGCCAGTAGCCGTCGGCGGGCAGCTCGTTGTCTTTGTAGTTGCCGTGCATATAGGGCGTGGCGATGAACGCGGCGACTTCGCCTTCGTTTTCGGCCACGAGCTTTTCAAGCGCTTCAAAATCGTTCCAGTCAACATACAGGTTGTTGGCCACGTCTTCGGGCACAACGCCGGGGTAGTCGACCTTCTGGGTCCACGGGGAAATGCCGTGATAGAAGCCGTTGACGAAAATGATCTTTTTGCGGTGCGTGGCGGCGCGCGCGGTCATCACGGCGCAGGTGGTCACGTCGTTGCCGTTCTTGGCAAAGAACGCCCAGTCGGCCGAAGCGACGGTGTCGACCATCAGCTCCGCAAATTCGACCATGATCTTGTTGGGGGAGGTGGTGCAGTTGCCGAGCTTGGACTGCGCGATGGCGGCTGCGTCAACGTCCTTGTCGCAGTAGCCCAGCACGTTGGGGCCGTAAGCGCACATGTAGTCGATGTATTTGTTGTCGTCAACGTCCCAGAAATAGGTGCCCTTGGCGTGGTCGCCGAACAGCGGCCAGTCGCTCACGGGGATGAAGTTGCCTTCGGCCGGGCCGAGGTGGCCGTAAACGCCGGAGGGGATCACTTTGGTGGCGCGGTCAAAATATTCGCGGCTTTTGGTGTGTTCATAAATCGGAAAACTCATCTTGCAGTACCTCCGTTACGCCAGATACAGAGCTACTCGGTCGAGTATTCTGTTCAGGTTGTCAATCATGTTGATCATGCCGCGCATTTCGATGGAGCCTTCGCCGATGCAGGCAACGGCGTTGACTTTGCCGTCGAACAGATCGCGGGCCAGGTCGATGCTTTCAAACGCCATGAGCGCGCGCGGATTTTCACAGGCCTTCTTGATGGTGACGAGCTTGTGATCTTTGACGCGGATGGTGGCGGCGGGGCCGTTCTTGATGCTGAAGGAGATCTCGCCGTCGGGGATCAGGTGAGCGGAGAACTTGCCGATCTCGTCGTTGTTGGCGATCTGCGCCAGCGCCACGGCGATGGTGTAGAACATCAGCTTGGTGCTGATCTCGAAGAATTCGCGGTCTTCAAGGTCTTTCGGATCGGGACGCATGTAAGCGGTCAGGCGATCGGTCAGCGCGGTGAAGGTGTTGAGCAAAAAGCCGATGTGGGTCAGGCCCTTGGTGGGGATGGGGGTGACGGTGCCGTCGAACAGGCCGTTGAATTTTTCGCAGGAAGCGAAGGGGATTTTGATGGTGCAGTCGCCCAGACCCTGCTCCAGACGGCATCTGCCGTTTTTGAAATAGAGCGTGGCCTTGGGGCCGCCGGTCACGTCGAAGCCGATGGAGATCGGTTTCTGGTTTGAAAGCATTGCGCTTGAAGCGGCGTCAAGTTCGCAAAGGTTTTCAAGGGTGCCGAAAATAGCATACATGTTGATGTATGCCATTGTTCTTGAATCTGTCAAAGCACATTCCTCCTTGCAAGGCGCATCGTATTTGTGTGCGGACACACTGCGCCCGATTATCGTTATAATTTTATCAAATAAGGGTAGCCGTTGTCAATGTTTTTGGACGGTATTAACAAATTTTTCATGTTCATGCGCGCGGCAATCAGTAATTTTCGGCAAATTTTCAGCTTGCGTCGGGTTTCTGCTCCGGCTGCACGGTCACGTCGCGGATCCAGCGGAAGCGGTTCACCTTCACCGCCGCCACGGCGCACTTGGTCACCTGGTCGGATTTGAGGCAGGCGAAGGTCACCACGGGCGGCCACTTGAACACAAAAGCGGACAGCACCGACAGCGGCAGCACGATGCCCCACATAAAAATCAGATCGTTGCGGAACACAAAATTGGTTTCGCCCCCGGCGCACACAATGCCCATCAGGCACGGGCATTCATACGCCGTGCCCACGGTGGTCACGCACAGCACGGTCATGAAGAGGTTGGCCAGGTGCTTGGTCGGCGCTTCGACCGCGCCGTAAAACGACAGGAACAGCGGCCGGGTCACGAACAGGATCACGCCCGAGACCAGCCCGATGACGACGAACAGCACCTGCAGCGTTTTGGCATACTGCCTGACCAGCTCCAGCCTGTGTTCACCGATGGTTTTGCCGATGATCACGGCGGCGGCGCTGCTCGCGGCGTAGAGCACCACGCTGATAAGCTGGAACACGGTGGTGGCGATGGAATTGGCGCCGAGCACCGCTTCCGAGCCGAGGTGGCCGAGGATGGTGCCCTGTACGGCCATGGCGACGCCCCAGCTCAAAGAGGAAAGCGTCAGCGGGAACGCGACCTTGAAAAACAGGCGGTAATAGGTTTTGTCAAAGCAGAAAAAGTCGCGCAGCTTCACCTTCAGCTTCTTTTCGACCCCGAAGGCATAGATCATGACCACCGCAAACTCGATCAGGCGCGAGAGCAGCGTGGCCAGAGCGGCGCCGCGCGTGCCCATGGCCGGCAGCCCGAGGCGGCCGTAGATCATGATGTAGTTGAGGAACACGTTGGAAACGAGGGCGGAGAGCGAAACAAAAAAGCCGATGCGCACCTTTTCGATGCTGCGCATGAGGGCGAGCACGAGCTGCGTGATGAGGAAGAACGGGTAGGAAAAGCAGGTGATCAGCAGATAGGGCACGCCCTCGTTCACCACGGCGGTCTGATCGGTCAGCAGCCGCAGCGCCTGATGCGGAAACACCAGCACGGCGGCGAACAGCACGAACACGAACCCCATGCCCACGGCGAGCGTTGCGCCGAAGCAGCGCTTGATGGCGGCAAGGTCTTTCTTGCCCCAGTACTGCGCGGTGAGCACGACCAGCCCGTTGGAAAAGCCCGTTGCGATCATCTGCACCATGAACTGGATCTGGTTCACGACCGACACGGCGCTGAGCGCCAGCTCGCTGTAACCGCCGATCATGACGTTATCCGCTAAATTAACAGCGCAGACGATGACGTTCTGCAACGAGATCGTCATCGCCAGCGTAAAGAACAGTTTATAAAATTGTTTGTCCCGCACAAGAAGCTTTTTCATGTTGCCGCTCCTATTTCTTTTGTTGTCTGACGTCCAGCACCTTTTTCGCAGTCCTTTCGATCACGCGGTCGCGGCGCTCGATCGAATAATCCTTGGCGGTTTCCAGCAGCATTTCGTCGAGCGTTTCGCCGCGCAGCGCGTCGATGTAACGGGAGCGGTATTGCGTGTAATTGTTTTCGTCGCCCTTTTTCGCGTCCAGCCTGACCACAAGGAAAATGTATTCCTCGGTTTCGATCACGGTCGGGTCGTTGTAGGGCAGGGAAGCGACCTTTTGCAGAAAGCCCTCCGGGTAGGCGGAATTGTTCACCGAAACGAAGGTCGGGCTGACCTCGATATCGTCGTTCACCTGCGTGAGGCTGTCGCCGTTTTTCATGCGCTCGCGCTTGTCGGCAAAGGAGGCACGCAGCTCGGTGGCTTCCTCCTCGGTCAGCGGCACGGTCTCGCCGGCTTCGTCCTGGGTGGTCAGGTAGCCGACGATCGCCTCAAATTCCACGTAGTTCTGGTCGAAATAGCTTTCGATCTCGCCTTCGCTCACTTCGTATTCGCTGCCTTCGCCGAAATAATAGAGCAGCAGCGCCGTGCGGTATTGCGCGGCGGCCTCGATCTTTCCGATGGTCGGCTTGCTCACGCCCGCTTTGGTGTAATACCCGCCGTAGAGCCGCCAGCATTCCTCGCTGTTTTGCGAAATGATCTTGCGGCTTTCCGCGTCGAGCTTCATGGACATCTGCTCAAACTGCGTCGTGGCTTCCACGTAACAGGCGCACAGCTCCACGGCGCGCTCAATCAGAGCGTCCGTGTCGTTGAGCCCGGCGCCGCTTTTTTCGGCCTCGCTGCAGGCGGCGTCAAAATAATAGGCAAAAACCTCGTTGTCGATCTCCGCCTGGCCGACGGTCAGCGCCGTTTTTTTGCGCGGCGTGATCGAGCAGCCGGCAAACGCCGACAGCAGCACGGCGGCGATGAGGGCAAAAGACAGCGTCTTTTTCATGTCGTTTCTTCCTTCATTCGTTCGGGTTTTCAATCGTCGGCGTCTTCCTGCGGCGCGGCGGGCGCGAGCGCTTTTTCGTGTTTTTCCAGCGCTTTGTCGAAAAAGTCGATCAGATCCTGATAGAAATCCTCCCGGCAGTATTCGTTGAACAGCTCGTGCCGCGCTTTGGGGTAAACGTGCAGGCTCACGTCGCGCAGACCGTGGTCTTCATAAACGCGGGCGAGCTTGACGGCGTCGCGCGATTTGTGGCCGCCGATGGGATCGTCCTCGCCGGAAAAGATGGCGACGGGCATATCCTTTTTGATTTTGGCAAGGTTCTTCGGGGTGTAGAGGCGGCCGAACGATTTGAGCATCGACCAGTCGAAGTTGATGCTCACCGGGATATCGGCCAGCGGGTCTTCCTCATATTCTTTGCGGCGCTCCAGGTCGCTCATCACCCACTGGGCGGGGCCGTGGTCGCCCTTGTATTTCGGGCTGAACAGCAGGTTCGTCGCCTTGTTGACGAACGAGGGACGCCAATCCTTCGCAAACAGCTCCAGCGGCCAGAGCAGCCCCAGACCCGCCTGCTTGCCGTTCATATAGGCCGTGCCGGTCAGCGCCACGGCGCAGGCGCGGGTGTCGCTTTCCAGAAACGCCTGACCGAGGAACGAGCCGTAGCTGTGCCCCACGAAAACGGTGGGCAGTTCATATTTGATGGATAAAATCTTGTTGAAGCAGATCAGATCGCGCAGCGTGCGGTCGAAGATATCGCCCTTGTGGTTGCCGCGGTTTTCGTCGGTCTCGGTCTTGCCGTGGGCGCGGTGATCGTCGGCAAACACGATGTAGCCCGCGGCGTTGAGGCGGCGCGCCATTTCATCATAGCGCCCGGCGTGCTCACACATGCCGTGGGAGATCTGCGCGACCGCCTTCGGGTTTTCGACCTCGTCCCAAAGGTAGCAGTGGATGGGTTGCCCGTTGAAGCCGGGCATTTTGATTTCTTTCATGGCCGTTTTCTCCCTCGTATCAGTCTTCGTTTTCTTCTCTGGCCTTCTTGGCGGCTTCCTCGACCCAGCCCGTGTCCGCTTCGCCGTGCTTGACGATCAGGATGCACAGAATGGCCAGCAGGAAAGCGGCGGGGGAATAATAGAACAGCGACAGATAGCTGCCGGACACCATGCGCACCATGCCGTAAAGGATGGGCGAGGCGATCTGCGCGGAGAAGGTGGCGGTGTAATAATAGCCGGTGAAGGTGCCGACCTTGTCGATGCCGCCGATCTCAAGCACGAGCGGCAGCGTGTTGACGGTGATGAACATATTCGCGGCACCGCCCAGCACCAGCGCGACCCAGATGAGCGCGAAGCTGCGGGTGACGACGTAGAGCAGGAACACGACCATGAAGGTGACGAGTCCGAGCAGAATGGTCTTTTTGCGGCCGATCTTCACGCCCAGCTTGCCCGCGGGCAGAGCGGCGACGGCTGAGCAGACGGCGAAGATCGCCATCATGATGGTGGCCTGCGCCGTGGTCTTGCCGAGCACCTCGGCGGCGAACAGCGCAAAGAAGGTGGTGATGGCGTTGGTGCCGCAGAACAGGAAGAACAGCCCCATGAGCATGAAGATCAGGCTCTTGCGTTCGCCCTTGCTGAGCTTTTCGGCCTTGAGGGCGGCTGCCTGCGCTTTTTTGGCCTCTTTTTCGGCCGCGCGCTTGGCGGCTTCATCCTGCGCCTGATTGATTTCGCCCCGGATCTGAACGCGGCTGTCCTCCTCCTGCACCGTGAAGCGCACGACGAGCATGCCGATGATCATGACTACGGCGCCGATGAGGAACACGTAGGGGAAGGTCTGCTCTTCGGTGAAGTTGCCTTTGCCGAGGATCAGCCCCATCACGACGGTGACGATGGTGCCCGCGACCATGCCGATGAAGCCGCCGACGCCGCCCATGAGGTTGATGATGGCGTTGCCCTGGCTGCGCATTTCAGGGGGCGTGAGGTCGGGCATGAGGGCCACGACGGGCGCGCGCCACAGCGACATGATGAACACGAACAGAATGATCAGCGCCATGGTGAAGGGGAGCGAGCCGGTGAGCGCCGCGAAGGGGATGGCGGCAAACAGCGCGGCGGAGATGGGCGCGCCGAACATGATGAACGGGCGGCGCTTGCCGAGCTTGGAATGGCAGCGGTCGGACAGCTTGCCGAAGGTCGGCTGGAAGATGACGCCGAAGATGTTGTCGAACGTCATGATGATGCCGATGAACAGCGGCACGAGCGTGATGCCGCCGGCGGCGGTGGTCACGTTTTCACCCTGCGATTCCGCAAATTTGGCCAGCACGGGGAACGCTTCGTTGAGCTTGGCGCTCCAGGCGGTGATGGTGGCGGAGGCGGAAAGCAGCCGGTTGAGGATCTTGGTGATGTACGGGTCATAGATCGCCCAGGCGATCGAGGTGGCCATAAAGCCAAACCCGGTGAGGATGGTGCGCTTGGCGCTGAATTTGCCGTTCGGCGCGCAGAAAAACTGTTTTTCCATGGTCGTTGTCCTTTCGTATTAACTTAAAAAGCCCTCTATGATTACCTGCTCGGCGTCCTCGGGGGTCATGCCCAGAGTGCAGAGCTTGGTAAGCTGGTCGTTGTTGATGCGGCCGATGGCGGCCTCGTGCACGATCTGCGCGTCGCAGTGGTTGGCGGCGATTTCGGGGATGGAGCGGATCTTCGCGCTGTCCATAATGATCGAGTCGCACTGCACGTGGGCGCGGCAGCGGCTGTTGCCCACCGCGCGGGGGTAAAAGATCTGCTCCGAGGTGTCCCGGGCGACCGAGCGCGAAATGATCTGCGCGGAGGAGCCGTCGCCGTTGAGGTTGATGACCACGTCCGACCGGGCGGTCTGCGCGCCGTGGGTCATCAGGCGTTCGGTGATGAGCAGCTTGGCGTTTTCGGCCAGGTTCGCCTTCGTGTCGCGCACGGTGGAATCCACGCCCTTGATCTGCACCATTTCCATCTCGCATTCCGCGCCCTCGTCCAGAAAGACCTCGGTCACGGGGTTGAGGATGCGCGCGCCGGTGCCCTCGCCCTCGCCGTAATGCTTTTCGACGTAGGTCACTTTGGCGTTTTTGCCGATGTGGAAGCGGTGGATGCCGTCATGCCGGCTGTCGCAGTCGCCGTTGTTGTGAATGCCGCACCCGGCCACGATGCGCACCTCGGCGCCTTCGCCGATGTAAAAATCGTTGTAGACCACGTCGTTGAGCCCGCTTTCGGTCACGATCACGGGGATGTGCACCGCCTCGTGCTTCGTGAACGGCATGACCTTGATGTCGATGCCGGGCTTGTCCTTTTTGGGCTCGATGACGATGTTTTCGGTCGAATGCCGCCCGGCGCTTTCGCCGTTGCGGCGGATGTTGAACGCGCCCGCGCCCGGCAAATCGGAAATGTCGGCGATGGTTTTCAGCAACTCTTTTTCAAAATTTTCCAGCATGCTCATCCCTCCCGAAAGCCGCAGCTGTCATTCAGGTCGTTCATCAGGCGGGGGAAGATCTCCTCTTTCGTGCCGTAATCGGCCACGGCGCCGTCCGCGATCACGGCCAGATGGTCGGCCAGCTGCATGATGCGCTCCTGATGCGAAATGATGATCACGCTTTTGTGCTTGCGCTTGCTCAGGTTTTTGAAGGTCTTGACCAGCACGGAAAAGCTCCACAGGTCGATGCCGGCCTCCGGCTCGTCAAAAATGGCGATTTCCAGATCGCGCGCCATGAGCGTGGCGATCTCGATGCGCTTCATTTCGCCGCCGGACAGGGAACCGTCGACCTCGCGGTTGAGATATTCCCGGCTGCAAAGCCCCACGTTGGTCAGGTATTCGCAGCAAACGTCCTCCGGCAGGGGGCTGCCGTGGGCGAGGCTGAGCAGGCGGCGCACGGTCATGCCCTTGAAGCGGGGCGGCTGCTGAAAGGCGTAGCCCACGCCCAGCCGGGCGCGTTCGGTCACGCTCAGCGCGGTGATGTCGCGGCCGTTGAGCAAAATCTGCCCCGCGGTGGGCTGTTCGATGCCCATGATCAGACGGGCGAGGGTGGATTTGCCGCCGCCGTTCGGGCCGGTGACGACCAGGAATTCGCCGTCCGGCACGGTGAGCGACACGTCGCGGATGATCTCCGTGTCGCGCCCGGCGCCGTCAACGGTGAAGGAAAGATTTTTGAGTTCCAACATGTATCGTAAGCCTCCGGTATTATTCAGAAATCGCGTAGGTGCGCACGTAGGCGCTGAGAAAGATCGGGCTCATGTCAAGGCAGTGAAGCCGGAGCCCATCGCTTGTCACGGAAACGGTCAGCCCCTCGCCCTCGCTGCCGGGAAACAGGCTGCGTTTGAAAAGCACCTCCGCCCGGCCGTCGGCAAGGTCGACTTTGGCGACCGACTGTCCGTCGTCGTTCGCGGCGGTATACAGCACGCCCCGGCACACTTCGCCGCCCTGAATTTTGTGCAGGTTGAAAGCGGGGTCGTCGTTGACCAACGGCAGGTTGTCGAGATAGCGCCTGCTTTTGAGGTCGTACCGCATCAGCTCGGTCGCGTTGTCGCGCGCGGCGCAGTACAGCACGCCGGTTTCGCCGTCGACCGCCACCCACGGCAACCCCTTGGTGTGGCGCGCGGGGTCCATTTCGTAGCATTCACCCGTGTATTGCAGCGTTTGCGCGTCGAACACCAGCACGTAAGGGTGCTCGAACACCTTGCTGTCCTCTGCGGCGCAGTAGAGCTTGCCGCCGTAATGGCTGATGCCGCCGATGTGGCTCACACCGATGGCCTGCAGCTCTTTCGGAATGGCGTCGGCGCTGCGCGCTAAAACGG